>NZ_JANGFQ010000038.1:0-12942 GCF_024707025.1 Candidatus Culexarchaeum yellowstonense | reverse complement strand
ACATGGATACCATCATTGGAACTATCATTAGGAAGTATAGGTAACCAACAAGCGTCTGAGCACTCCTAACATCCTCAGCGAATACCGCTATCAATAATGCCAACACAAGAGATGAAACCATACTTAGAAACAACGTTAAACCTGTAAGTAGAAGTCCAATGGGAGTCATAGTCAAACCAATATCGCTGAGTGACAAGTTAATCGTTGGAAAACCAAAGGAGGTTACAGAGGTATAATAGTATGTGTATGCAAACATGAAGGATATTGAACCTAAAACTGCAAGCATCACTGAACTCATAAGCTTAGCTAACAAAATTGTAAATCTACTGACTGGAAGTGTCAATAGGGTTTCAAGCGTCTTATACTCCTTCTCCAAAGCTATGGAAGTGGATGCAAACTGCATGGCAGTAATGAAGATTATCATTATGGTTATGGGGACAAATATTGATTGAGACATAACAACACTGAAAACAATTTGGGGCGAAACGTTAATAACTTTACCCTTCACAACAGAATACTCAACCCTACTAATTGGTTTAAGAAAGACTTCTGGGTCAATATTTGGAGCCACCTCCCTTATACGTTCCCGAACAATTTCACTATTCAAAAATTCGATGATGCTTGAAGGCATACTGGAAGCGCCACTCTCAGAAATACTTAAACTCTTCATCACCGTATATAACTCCACAATGGCACGTCTACCAATAGAAACATTGTATCCAAATCCTCTTGGAATAACCATTACTGTGGAGAAATCTTTACTCAAAGCCAAATCAATGGCCTTTGAAACACTTAAATTACCAATCACCATCACCCTCCCACCAGATGAGGAGGTTAATGAACTAGTAACGATATTGGATAGTAGGCTATTATCATAATCCACTATGATCACATTTGGATTCAAAACAGCCTCTTTAGCTGAAGACATAACGAAATTCATAACTCCACTCATAACACCCATCAATAATACTGGTGCAATTATCATACCAATAAGTATCTTTGGATCTCTAAGCATCTCCTTAACTTCCTTCTTCAAAATCACCATCAAAATGCTATGCAAACCCAACCACCTTCGAGAAAACCTCCTCGAGATTATTTGCAGAAAACTTGTTTTTAAGCTCTGATGGTGTTCCTTCCAAAATTATTCTACCTTCATGTATCAATGCAACCCTATCACATAAGTATTCAACTTCAAGCATATTGTGACTTGATATTATCATGGTTACATTATTCCTCTTAGCATAATCCTTAATCATCCTCCTAACATACTGTGAATGAATGACATCCAATCCAGCTGTAGGCTCATCTAGAATGGCAAGTTTTGGGTGAACCATCAAACTCCTAGCAACAAGGAGTCTTCTAAGCATACCCTTACTATAACTTCCAATTTTATCCTTCAACCTACCATTCAAACCACATATCAACTCAGCTTCTTCAATAAGCGCCTTAACTTCAGCCTTATCCTTAACATAAAGTGAAGCCATAAACTCCAAATACTCATATCCAGTCAAATACTTATATGCACCAGCCTCCTCAGGAAGATAACTTATAATCCTCCTAACCTTATCAGCATCACTAACAACATCCATCCCAAAAACCTTAACAACACCAGATGATGGGAGGAGTAGTGTTGCAATAATCCTGAGAGTTGTAGTCTTCCCAGCACCATTAGGACCTATCAAACCATAAATCTCACCAGAATTAACATTAAAGCTTACATCCTTCAATGCATGAAAGCTACCATAAAACTTATTTAAACGCTTAACCTCAACAGCCAAGCTCAAAATTACACACCAAACTAATGTAAGAGGGTGCAGAAATAAGCATTACGCAACTAAAAGGGTTAAATTAATCTGCCAATAAATTATTGGGATGATGATTATGGAGGACTTGATACGCGACCTAAACGCCATAATAATGAATAATGAGGTAAAGGGGGTTGTGGAATCAAGGAAGAGGGAATTCATGGAAAACAGATTTGGAGATGAAAGAGTATGGCTTACTGAACTAACATACTGCATACTCGTGGCAAATACCAGTGCAAAATCAGGGTTAAAATGCATTAAAGCATTAACTGAGAGTGGAAAGCTATTCGATGGCTCCATAAAGGATATTGAAGAAATTTTGAAAATTAATGGATACAGATATCCGAGGAAGAGAGCTGAATACATAATTGAAGCCAGATTGAGGATAAAAGAGATTAAAGAAGTTGTTGAAAGAACGATAGATCCCAATGGGAGGAGAAATTGGCTTAGAAGGAATGTTAAAGGATTAGGAATGAAGGAATCAAGCCACTTCCTAAGAAACATGGGATACTTCGATTACGCAATAATAGATAGACACATACTTAAAATTCTTTCAAAATATGGAATAGCAAAAATAGAACAAAGGAAACTAACGGTCAAAAGATATTTAGAGCTTGAGAAACTGATCAAGGAGCTTTCCATGAAATTAAATGTGGAACCAGGAATATTAGATTTATACCTATGGTACATGGATACTGGAGAAGTGTTGAAGTAACGCTATAAATAAGTGTTACGTAAACATTTTAAGTTTAACCACTGAATATAGTAGGATTGAATCAACCAACCTAAACAATTCTGAGAGGAATAAGTTATGGCGAAATATTTAGGTAGATATGATGATTTAAAGCTAAGATTAATGGTAATTGAAAGGCTTAGATTATTGAAGGATAAGTATTCATACAAGCAACTATCAAATTTAACAGGAATACCGGAATCAGTTTTATGTAGGTACGTTAAGGGGTCAGTGCTACCTGGAGGGGAAACAGCCCTCGAACTATGGAGAAAACTTGAAAGTGTGGAGAGTTTAAGTTCAATTATAAGGAGCAAAATAGAGTATACGCCAGATGGTCTACTAAACCTAACAAAAATAGTGTATAATCCATACATAATAAAGCTGGCTTCACAATATGCTGTAATGAAATTCTCTTCAAAGAAGATTAAAAAGGTGATTACCGCAGCCATAAATGGGATACCACTAGCCACCGAGATAGCTGTAAACATGGAAAAGGAGCTTATAGTTGCAAAGGATGCAAAGGAAGTTGGAATAAAGGAGTTTGTGGAAGCATCATATCATCCAGGGGGGTCTTCGGAAATGAAAACACTATACATACCGAAGGGGTGCATAAAGCATGGAGACGAAGTTTTAATAGTGGATGATCTAATAAGGACTGGAAGAACATTAAATGCAATAGTGAAGCTCGTTGAAAAGAATAAAGGTAGAGTAGAGGGGGTTTTCGCATTGGTGGTTGTGGGGGATAAATGGAAAGAGCATGTGAAAATCGATTGTCCAGTGGAAGTGGGTTTAAAGATAGAAGAGGAAGAATTGGCAAAGAGAAGAGGGTAATTTGTTAGAAGCTGGATATAAAACCACTAACACAATCCTTAATAGACTGTATTAATGGATGCTTAAACTTTAAGTTCTCCCCAAGAGAACCAAGCCTCAAAATCCTAAAGTAGACTGGGGGATGCGGATTCCACCTCAACCAGCTCCTAAGCCTATAAGCCTTATAACGCTCAGTAAAAGCGGAGGGGAAAGCTATCTTAATCAATGCATTCACAAGATGATCACCTGAACCAAGTAGCATATATGAATCTAAATCAGCTCTAGCCTCAAAGAATTTAGCTATAAAGAATAGCATGGTTAAGGCGAATAGGAAGTATATTAAATCCAATGGGAAGATGACTATGGAAAGTAGTATGTAGACTCTAGATACATACTCCAAATTGCTCAATACAAATAATGCCAATGGATCTCTACGTATACAATGACTCAACTCATGCCCTAAAACAGCTTCAATCTCATCATCATTCAACCTGTAAAGCAACCCAGAAGTTATTATGAACAATGCATTACTAACACTGGGACCTGAAACACCAGCATTAGCAATTATGGTATTTGATAACACAATTTTTGGGGGTTTAATATTGAGTTTACCACAAACATCCACAACCAACTTATATAGTGATACATGCTTAACCCTAATATTTTCCACAGGGCAATCAAGGTTGAAGCTTTTCAAAACATTTGAAACAATTTCAGGTGTAGGAGTAACCCCCCTCCCAAAAGTTTCACGATATATTTGCTCCTTAACCTTTATAACTTCATTCCACCTCTTAGAAGTTATTTCACGGAAAACATTTAGAGGATAATGGCAACTTACAATGTAAATTTCCCCATGAGCTTCATCGATAGGCCAATCACCCAAACTTGAAAGTATCTTTGGGGATAATAGGAACAAGATCAGTTGGAATGAAACTATACCCAGTGGGGCATAATATCCCATTAATAGGAAGAAGAAGACTCCAACTAAGAGGGATATTGCAAACATCATAGCCAAACTACCAGTGAAAATTCCATACAAAATCCTCTTAAATGGGCTCATCAACTTAATTGGCACAACAGGTAAACCTGGAACGAAAACTAAAATTAAATTTCCCTCCCTAACCATGGAGTAAAACTCATTGGTGAAGTAATTTACATTTAAAGCAATGTTTAAAATATATTCGTATGGTAGTGAAGGATCGTAGGATAATGTGAGTTCTGGATTGAAATCTCCAGTTAGAGTTGCTTCAACAATAGATTCACCATACTTAATGCTGAATAAGAGCTTATTACCATCAATTCTAATGGAATTTAAAGTGTACTTATACCACTCCCTCACCCTACCCTCAATGAAAGATAAGTACTCTGAAATCTTACCCAATGGAATCTCAAATCCAATTTCAAACCTCTTAATCAAAGCATGTCCAAAAACAAAGTATTCAGCAATGGAAATAAATATTTAATCCATAAACATAAATGGGTTCTGGAGGTTAAAATGAAGTTTAAAGTGGATTTAAATTGTGATTTGGGGGAGAGTTTTGGGAGATACAAGTTAGGATCCGATGAAGAAATAATGCCATACATAACATCAGCAAACATAGCATGTGGATTCCATGCTGGAGATCCAAACATTATGAGGAAAACTGTTAAGATGGCATTAAAGTATAATGTGGAGATAGGCGCCCATCCAGGATTACCAGACCTAATGGGATTTGGAAGAAGATGGATTGAAGTGGAAGTGGAGGATGTGGTAAACTACATGCTATACCAAATGGGTGCATTGGAAGCATTTGCAAAAGCAGAGAATGCAAAGATAATCCATGTAAAAGCTCATGGAGCACTATACAATAAAGCTGCAGTGGACGAATCAATAGCAGAAGCAATAGCTGAAGCCATAGAGAGATATAATCCAGAACTAATATTGGTTGGACTTGCAAAATCCAAAATGATTGAAGTGGCAAGGAAACATAAATTGAAGTATGCCATTGAAGCATTCGCTGATAGAGCATATATGGATGATGGATCACTAGCCCCAAGAAGCATGAAAGGGTCTGTTATAACGGATATCAATGAAATAATTGAGAGAGCCATAAATATGATCAAATATGGAAAGGTTAAAACAATAACTGGAAAGGAATTTGAAATAGGGGAGATAACGACAATATGCATACATGGAGACACACCAGGAGCTGTCAAAATAGCATCAAACTTAAAGGAGAAGCTTCTAGAGAACAACATTGAAGTAACCCAAATGATAAACATAGTACAGAAATGAAGATAATAGTGCTAGATGAAGTTGATTCAACACAAAATATAGCTAGAAAATTGCTTGAAGAAGAATTTGGGGATTTCATAGTAGTAGCTAAAAGGCAAACTGCAGGATACGGTAGGAAGGGGAGTGTATGGATATCACCTGAAGATGGATTATGGTTTACAATGGTCATAAGAAATGTGAAAACAAACCTCTCCACACTCCCAATGATAATAGCAGTTTCAACAGCAAAAGCCATAGAGAAAAATGCTAAAATAAACATCAAACTCAAATGGCCCAACGACCTATACATTGGGGGGAAGAAGGTTGGTGGAATACTATGCGAAACAATATTGTCTGGAGAGGAGGTAAAGGCAGTATTAGTGGGGATAGGGTTAAATGTAAACATAAATGAGATCCCTGAAGAGATTAAAGGTAAAGCCACATCAATAAAGATAGAGACGGGGAAAGAACATAATTTAATGGAACTACTTAAAGTGATTGTAGAAGAAGTTTATGAAGATCTGAAGAAGCCAATTAATGAAATAATGGAGGAATGGCTTAAAAGAGATATATTGGTGGGGAGGAATGTTGAATTGAAGGTTAATGGTGGGAGGATGAAGGCTTATGTATCAAAAATAAATGAGGATGGTTCAATAACAATAAGGCATGATTCATTGGAAGCTAAAATATATTATTGGCAGATTGATGGAATAGAAATATTAAATTAAAATCGTGATATTAGAGGGGAAGGATTAAATTATGAATATACCCACCGGCTTTAAAACATTAACGAAGGTTGATGAAGCATTAAAGTTGATAGATGAAAGAGTAACCCATAAAGTGGAGGGTTATGAAGAAGTTGAAATTTCAGAGGCTATGAATAGGATATGCTATGAAGATGTAATATCACCAGTAAATGTACCACCCTTCAATAGAGCTGCAATGGATGGATATGCTGTGAAAGCTGAAGACACAACATCAGCTTCAATAAAGAACCCCATAATCCTAAAAGTTATTGGATGCATAGATGTTGGTGGAGCTGCGGGAATCGAGCTGAAACCTGGATGCGCCATAGAAATATCCACAGGAGCCCCCATGCCGAAGGGTGCAGATGCAGTCATCCCATATGAGGAAACTAGGAGAATCAATGAATACATCGAAGTATATTCACAGGTGCATCCATGGAAGAACGTATCATTAATGGGGGAAGACATAAAGATTGGAGACATTATATTGAAGAGGGGGACGATAATAAGGCCATGGGATATTGCAGTATTAGCATCAGTAAACATTTTGAAAGTTAAAGTTTTAAGGAAGCCAGTAGTGGGTGTACTTTCAACAGGATCTGAGGTTATAGAACCTGGTGAAAGTATTGGGGAGGGTAAAATATGGAATAGCACCAAGACTATGCTTAAAGCACTAATACTGGAAGATTATGGGATACCATTAGATCTCGGCGTGGTGGAAGATGATGAAAACAAGATATGTGAAAAGATCATGAATGCACTAACTAAATGCGACGTGATAATAACCACTGGGGGGACATCCATAGGTAGAAGTGATAAGACAGTAAATGCAGTGAAAAGGGTTGGTGGGGAAATAATATTCCATGGAGTATCCATGAGACCTGGAAAACCCACTGCCATGGCAATAGTTAAAGGGAAACCAATAGTTATGTTATCAGGATTCCCAGTAGCGGCATTAACGGGATATCAAAACTTCGTTAGAAGAGTTTTGGAAAGGATATGTGGTATAAAGTTCCCACCACAACCAAGAATTAAAGCTAAAATTGATAGGAGAATTGCCTCCCAACTTGGGTCTAGAGAATATTTGAGGGTTAAGGTTTTGAGGAGGGGGGATGAATATATAGCAATACCACTAAGACTTACAGGTTCAGGTTTACTATCATCAATAACACAAGCCAATGGAATCGTGGTTATACCAGAAAATGTGGAGGGATATGAAGAGGGGGATATTGTGGAAGTAACCTTGTTAAGGGGGGTTGATGAATATTAGGAAGATATTCCACAAGTTGCTATCCATAGAGGAAGCACTTAAAATCGTAGAGGACAATATAACCTTAAAACCATTGGGCTTTGAAGAAGTTAATTTAACTGAAGCATATGGGAGAGTATTGGCTGAAGACGTAATTGCAAACATCGATCTACCACCATTCGATAGGGCAACCATGGATGGATATGCCGTGAAAGCTGAGGAAACTTATGGTGCTTATGAAGATAATCCAGTGAAATTTAGGGTTATAGGTAAAATTGAACCTGGAGAAGAACCGAAAATTGAATTGAATAGTGGTGAAGCCGTAGAAGTATCCACTGGAGCACCAATACCAATAGGTGCAAACGCTGTGGTAATGGTTGAATATACACGTAGAATTGGGGACTATGTATTCGTATATAAACCTGTAGGTGTTGGAGAGAATATTGCTCAAGCAGGCTCAGATTTAATGCTTGGAGAAACCATAATGAGAGCTGGAGAAATAATTGGTGTGAGGGAGATTGGGGTTTTAGCAGCCCTCGGAAGAATTAAAGTTAAAGTTTATAGGAAGCCAAAGGTGGCAATAATATCCACTGGAAATGAATTAACAAAACCGGGGACAATGCTTTCTCCATACAAGATCTACGACGTAAATACGTATAGCATATCCAGCTCAGTAATAGAAGATGGCGGAATACCAATAATCATTGGAGTAGTGGAAGATGATGAAAATGAAATAAAGAGTAGGATTATGGAAGCTATGAGGGAATCAGACTTAATACTAATTTCTGGGGGGACATCGGCTGGAATTGGAGATTTAGTGTATAGAGTCTTGGATGGAATGGGTAGTCCAGGGATACTGGTTCACGGGTTAAAGACAAAACCTGGGAAACCAACCGTTATAGCCATAGTAAATGGAAAACTCATCATAGGTTTACCAGGATGGCCTGTCTCAGCATTAATGATATACAATTTAATAGTGAAACCCATAATTGCTAAACTAACTGGGAGGGGGAAGCCGGAGGAATGGGAGGTTAAAGTGAAAATTGCAAGGAGAGTTAAATGTGAGAGGGGGAGAGCAAACCTAATACCAATAAGCATAATAACAAACGATGAAGGCAGATACATTGGATATCCATTAATAGAGCATAGTGGAGCCATAGCCACATTGAAGAGGGCTGATGGATACATAGTTACAAAGGATACAACGGAATATGTGGAGGAGGGGGAGGAATACAATGCAAAACTATTCTCAAAGGAAATTAAAATTCCAGATGCAACTATAATTGGAAGCCACTGCCCAGCACTAGAAGAAATAGTTAAAAATCTTGAGGGAAAGGGGTATAGGATTAAGCTAATACCATCAGGATCCACAGACGGCTTAATAGCAGTAATGAATGGTGAAGCAGACATGGCTGGAATACACATATTGGATGATAAAACCATGAAGTACAACACCCCAATATTGGAAGAAATGAAGGTGAAGAATGCAGTACTGGTTAGGGGGTATAGGAGATTACAAGGATTGATGGTGGCTAAAGGCAACCCCAAAAGAGTAAATGGAGTGGAAGATTTACTTAGAGGGGATGTGAGAATGATAAATAGGAATAGGGGTTCAGGGACAAGGATACTCCTAGACTATCTATTAAACACAATTGCGGAGAAGAGGATGGAACCCTTCGAAGATATTAAGAGGAGGATAAGAGGGTATAATGTTGAAGCTAAAACACACTCCTCAGTGGCAATAGCCATAAAATATTCAAGAGCAGATGTAGGTATGGGAATAAAAACAGTTGCAATACAATACGACTTAGACTTCATACCATTAAAAGATGAAGAATACGATTTCATAATAAGTAAGAGGAGTTTAGGTAAAAGGGTTATAAAGGAATTCATAAACATATTGAAGAGTGAAGAATTTAAGAGTTTATTAAAATCAATGGGTATGGAAGCTCAGGAGAATATTGGCGAAGTAATCTGGGAGGGATGATTTGAAATGAGGATTATAGCCATAACGGATGTTCATGGAAGGTTAAACCAAGCATTAAAGATGGCTGAAAATGTTAAGAGGGAGGGGGTAAAAGCAATACTCTTAGCTGGAGACCTTTCAAGATATAAATCCATTGAAGAAGCATATGAAATCCTAAGAGCATTAACCAGCGTTGAAGTAAAGGTATTCTATGTACCTGGAAACATGGATGACCCAAAAATATGTGAAGAGGTGAATGTTGAAAATGCTATTTGCATACATGAAAGGACTGTGGAATTTGAGGGATACGTAATTGCAGGTATGGGGGGAGCCTTAAAAGGCCCATTCAACACACCATTCGAATTAAGCGAAGAACAAATCCTTAAAATATTGAAGAATTTGATGGATAAAATTGAAAGTGAAAAGAGAGCTATACTAGTAACACATAATCCACCATACAACACTAAAGTTGATGAATTAGGTTTTGGAGAGCATGTGGGTAGTAGGAGTTTGAGGATGATCATTGAGAAATATAAACCAATACTGAATGTATGTGGACATATACATGAAGCTAGAGGTATGGATAATGTTTATGGGACAATAGTGGTGAATCCAGGACCATTAATGTATGGCTACTATTCAATAATCGACATTGGGGAAGAGGTTAAAGTAAACTTGATGAAAATGCCCTAAAAGACTTCATGTGAGAATAGGTCTGCATAGCTTTCCCTCCTCCTAACCAATTTAACCTCCCCATCACAATACATGACAATTGCAGGTCTAGGTCTACTATTATAATTGCTTGACATGGAAAATCCATATGCACCAACATTCATGATAGCCAATAAATCCCCCTGCCTAACCCTATTAAGTTTAACATCAAATCCGAATACATCGGAACTCTCACATATAGGTCCACCAACATTGTAAACTTCAACATCCTCATTGGATGATAAATTGTATATTGGATGGTGAGCACCATACAGTGCTGGTCTAATTAGATCATTCATGCCAGCATCCACCAAAACCCATTTGACACCATAATTATCCTTAACATAATTAACCCTAGTTAGGAGTATGCCAGCATTTCCAACTATGAATCTTCCAGGCTCAATTATCAGTAGTGGTTGTGATGTGAAAATCTCCTTAGAAGCATTCTTCAACCTCTCAATAACCTTACAATAATCATTCAATGGGAATGTTGGGTCTTCAATTGAGTATGGTACTCCGAATCCTCCACCTAAATCTATAATCTCCAATTCCAATCCAAGACTTCTCTTAAGCTCAGCACAAAATGATAATATTTTATCCACAGCTATACTGTATGGTTGAATGTCAGTTATCTGGGAACCTATATGCACATGTATACCAGCAACATGAACATGGCTTAATTTCAAAGCCAAATTGTAAGCTTTAAATGCATTCTCAACACTTAAACCAAACTTATGAATCCTAGCACCAGTACTAATATGACTGTGAGTCTTTGTGGGTATATCAAAATTAACCCTAACACCCACAGAAACCTTAATGTTAAAGTCTCCTGCAAACTTATCTATCCAATACAATTCATCCATATTCTCAATATTTATGAGCAACACACCTTCAAAAACCGCATAGGATAGTTCACCTGGAGATTTGGATACACCATCAAACACAACCCTATCCATTGGGACCCCAGCAAGCTTAGCAGCATAAAGCTCACCCCCAGATACAACTTCAGCTCCAGCTCCAAGGGAATTTAAAAGTTTCAGTAAAGCTATACAAGTGTTCGCTTTATATGCGTAGCATATTAGAAATTTATCGTAAACTCCACTTATAGCATTCCTCAAAATCTCATAATTATGCTTAACAACATCACCATCAATGAAATACAATGGCGTACCATACTTCTCAGCCAGATAGTTTAAATCAACCCCTCTACCTTTCAGCTTTCCAATATAGTCTAAGAATATATCGCTTTTAACATTCATTTAGCAGTTACCTCACAAGAGTTGAAGCTAAATATATCATTGAGCGTAAAGCTTTAAAGCACTTCAAATAATCATCTGAAATATATTCAACGGTTAATGCATCTACCCTCCTCACATCCGGAATCATGGTTGCCAATTCAGCCATAGCTGAATTCATGAATGTTAAATTGAGCTTTATGGGTGGATTGAATGTGAATGGGGAGAATGAATCAATATTCTCCAGTGCACGCTTAGCAGTAGACTTTATCAACTCACGCGCCTCAGAGGGGTGAAGGCAGAGTGCAGAATACCTTCCCAAAGCCTCCTTAACCTTAACTGTGAATACATTTCCAAGAAGCTTTTTAGCTTCATCAGTAACTGCAGAATCTCCAGTAACTAGAACCACTGGAACCTTATAATATCCAGCTATACCAGCATTAATTCCAACTTCACCAACACTTAAACCATTAATTGAAACATCACGAACCACAGAACCAGATATCGTATGATCTATAATAGCATTTATACTACCGAACTTGGCATGATAACCTATGAAGAATACTGCATCAAAAGTTTCATCTATGCCAGCCATCATCGATAAGATCTTTGGGGAACCAGTTATCAATTTAGCTTTTGGATGCAATTCTTCAATTATTATATTTCTCATGGAGCCATGGGAATCATTAACCACGATCTCCTCAGCTCCACCTTGAATAGCACCCTCCACAGCAGCATTAACCTCCATGGTCATCAATCTACATGCACGTTCATAATCCCTACCACCAGGATTTGTCTGATCACTATGTACAACTC
This sequence comes from Candidatus Culexarchaeum yellowstonense, assembly GCF_024707025.1. Taxonomy (NCBI): domain Archaea; kingdom Thermoproteati; phylum Candidatus Culexarchaeota; class Candidatus Culexarchaeia; order Candidatus Culexarchaeles; family Candidatus Culexarchaeaceae; genus Candidatus Culexarchaeum; species Candidatus Culexarchaeum yellowstonense. The sequence goes on along the minus strand of NZ_JANGFQ010000038.1, from coordinate 617 downwards.
CACATACCCCTTCAAGATCTGCGGAAATAAATACCTTAAATCCCATAAACACTTCACAAATAAATTTATAGTAAATGATACCTTTAAAAGAGTAATTGTTTGAAGGTAAACAAAAGGTTCCTTACATAAGTTTTTCAAGTCAGTAACTAATCCAGCACATTATTATAAATGAACCAAGTGAATAGAAAGTTTGGAGTAGAATAAAGTTAAATAAAAGGGTTTGTATGTAGTGCTTACCATTCAAATAGTTCGACGTTGGCTCTTGGAACTATGACTCTTCTACCGTCTTGTAGCTCTATTTCAACAACTCTCACTGGAGATTCTGTTTCAACTAGTTGTAGTTCGATTGGTAGGTTTACTACTTTAGCTAGTTCTCCAAAGTATGGGGCTCTAATAACTCTAACTTTAGTTCCAGGTTGCATGCCTCCAACGTAGATTTCGGATTCTAATGGTAGTGATAGGGGGTCAACGTCATCTCTTGGGATGACTATTTCAGGTCTAATTACGCCTGCTCTGATTTGTGTTGCACCATCGAAGCATGCAAGTTTACCTTCATTAGCTTTAAATAGGTTGAATGTTCTTGAAGCCATTGGAATTCTGCCAAACCCTTCAGTTAT
>NZ_JANGFQ010000037.1:0-13017 GCF_024707025.1 Candidatus Culexarchaeum yellowstonense | reverse complement strand
ATAATATAGTAATAGCGAAAATGGTTACAAAGGAGATTGCAAAAAGGTATGGCTTAGAAGTAACGTACATGCCAAAACCATTTAAGAATATGAATGGAAGTGGGATGCACATACACATAAGCCTACAGGATATGGATGGGAGAAACCTATTTTACGATAAGGATAATGGAGACATAAGCCAGAAAGCTTTACAAGCAATAGCTGGAATATTGAAAAGCTCAAGGGAGATATCAGTATTAGTAGCTCCAATTGTGAATTCATATAAGAGGTTGAAGCCAGGATATGAAGCTCCAAATAAAATATGCTGGGGATATGGAAATAGATCAACGTTGATAAGGGTGCCAATGACAATAGATGAAGAGAAGTGTAGAATAGAGTATAGGCATCCAGACCCATCATCCAACCCATACCTAGCAATAATAGCAGTCATCGTAACCGCAATGAGGGGGATAAATGAAGAGTTAACCCCAATGGAGCCATGTAAGGAAAACGCTTACAGAATTGAAGGGAAATATGGTAATCTACCATCAAACCTTGGAGAAGCCGTGGAAGAGTTCAAGAAGAGCGAATATATGAAGAAGATATTAGGTGAAGAATTACATGAAGAGATCGTGAAGAATAAGACTATGGAATGGAGGGACTACCAAAACTACATATTGAAAAACAAAGTAGACGATAATGAGATAACGGAGTGGGAGATAGAGAGATACTTGGTGAAAGCATAATGAAAGATAAATTGGAGATAGATGATGTGGATTTAGAGATAATAAGGAGACTGAGGGAAAACTCGAAACTCACATATAAAGAGATAGCTGAAGCAATGGGGATATCCATAGGAGCCGCATATAATAGGATAAAGAGGCTGGAGGAGTATGGCGTAATAAGGGGGTACACAATAAACATAGATTACTCAAAACTGGGATACGATCTAACTGCAATTATAATGCTACAAGTGGATGGCCCACACATAGTGGAAGTTGAAGAGAAGCTTGCAAAATATGAGGAAAATATGAGTGTATATGATGTAACAGGGGACTTCGACGTCGTCGTTATAGCGAAAGTTAAAGATAGAGAACATTTGAACAAACTGGTAAAGGGGATACTCACAATACCACACGTGAAGAGGACAGTTACAAGCATAGCTTTAAGTGTTGTAAAGGAAAACTTTACAAGGTAGATTCAAAAGGTTTATAACTGAAATAGAGTAAATAATAGTTAAAAGTGAATTTTATGGAAAGCTTAGATAAACCTGCAATTGAGGGAGGGAAGCCGATTAGAAGCAAACCCATAATGGCTCTACCAGAATTAACTGATGAAGAGATAGAGGAAATAGTAAAGGTTCTAAGGAGCGGTAGGTGGACTATGAGCGTTGGAACAAAGATAAGGGAATTTGAAGAGGAATTCAAGAAGTATTTAAACGTTAAACATGCCATTGCAGTATCCAATGGAACTTCAGCATTACACTTAGCTTTAAGAGCTGCAGGGATAGGCCCTGGAGATGAAGTCATAACCACACCATTCACATTCATAGCCACAGCATCAACAATACTACACCAAAACGCCATACCAATATTCGCAGACATAAATATTGAAGATTACAACATAAACCCAGAAAGCATAGAAGAGAGGATAACTGATAAAACCAAAGCAGTAATAGCAGTACACCTATGCGGACAACCAGCAGATATAATGGATATAAGGAAGATATGCATGGAGAGGGGGTTAACACTAATAGAAGACTGTGCACAGGCAATAGGGGCAGAATACGATGGCGTAAAGGTTGGATGTATAGGGGATGCAAACGCCTTCAGCTTCTACATAAGCAAAAACATAACTACAGGTGAAGGTGGAATGGTAACCACAAACAATGATGAAATAGCTGAAAAGGTTAGGTTAATGAGAAGCCATGGGGAAACATCAAGATACCACTACAACGCCATAGGATACAATTATAGAATGACGGAAATACAAGCAACCATAGGAATACTCCAATTAAAGAGGATAAATGAACTTAACAATAGGAGGAGGGAGATAGTTAAAATATATAATGATGAATTGGGCAGCTGTGAAGCCATAAAAACACCAATAGAGAAGAGGAGGGTTAAACATGTCTGGCACATATACAACATTCTACTGGAAATAGAGAAGCTGAGGAAGAGTAGAGATGAAATATATGAAGCCATAAGGAGGGAAAACGTATATGTTTCAGTGGCATACCCAACACCACTATACATGGAACCAATATTCCAAGAGATGATTGGACATGGAAGGGGATGTCCATGGACATGCCCATACTACAACAAGAAGATAGCATACAAGCCAGGATTATGCCCAAACGCAGAATATGTAAGTGAAAGGGTATTAACATTGCCAACACAACCATCACTAACAGATGATGAAGCAATAGAAACAGCTAAAGCAGTGAAGAAGGTTGTAAAGTACTATATGAAAAGGTGATGATGTAAACAGTTTATGAGATCATGAGCCAACCATGAAGATGACACTAAAAATCTAGATGAAAATGTCGAGGGAAGTTGAGTCGTAAGCATACCGAATAATACAAGACAAATATAAGGTACCTAGCAAGATTATTTAGTGCAGAAGACGATGAAGAAGCAGATATGGCGTGAAAGAGCGGAAATATATTGGTGTAGGAACTGCAACATCCCACTGATCACACCAAAATGTGAAATATGCGGTGAAATTGGGAGGAAGATATCTGCAACACCACCAATCGATGCTAGACCAGCATTCAAAGAAGATGAAGATAGAATTAGGAGAACCATAAGGATGGAGTATGAGGATAATAGAGCTGAAAAAGTACTCATGGATGAGGGGAAGATAATATTACTCAACAAAATTCCACATGTGGATCAAGCAGACGAAATAATAGTGGATGGGAGAGTTATTGGACAAATCTATTATGAACCTAGAATTGGGATTTGGAGATTTAAACCAGTGGAGGAGGGGGCTACAAGACTAATAATGAATGAAGCAGGATACTGGTGTAGAATACGTAGGGAGAGAATTGAGAAGTGGGATAGGATAAGTAGATCAGAAATCATTGATGGTGAAATCCCAGATCGTCAGGGGAAAATGATTGCAATTGGAAATATGAGTGGGAAATCCATAGGGGTAGGCGTATATGAGGGTGATGAAATAAAGGTTATAAAAGTCTGGGAACCCCAAAGTCCACATATATTGAAGGTTAAAGCAACACTGGATAAAGCATTGAAAGCCAATTCAAAATCCCTAGAATTACTGGAGGCAAGAGCTAAATCATTCATAATTGAAACTGAAAGGAAGTATGGGAGGCCAATATGCACATCATTCTCCGGTGGGAAGGATAGCTTAGCAACATTACTACTATCAATGGAAGCAGGAGTCGATCAGAAGATGCTATTCAACGATACGGGACTTGAACTACCTGAAACAATATCATACGTTGATGAAGTATCGAGGACCATGAATGTGGAACTCATAAAAGCTGAAGCAAAAGATATCTTCTGGAGTGCTGTGGAAGTGTTTGGGCCACCAGCAAGGGATTACAGATGGTGTTGCAAAACATGCAAACTGATACCAATACTAAAAGCCATGAAAGAGAATTACCCCTCAGGAGCACTCACATTAGTTGGTCAAAGGAAGTATGAATCCCTAACTAGAGCTAAATCCCCAAGCATATGGAAGAATAGGTGGCTACCAAACTCAATAAATGCAAGTCCAATAATGGATTGGTCTGCACTACACGTATGGTTATATGTGATGTGGAAGAAGGCTCCAATAAACCCACTATATCAAATGGGATTCGATAGACTTGGATGCTGGCTATGCCCCTCATGCGAATTAGCAGAATTCAAATTAGTGGAAAAGATACATCCAGAACTATGGGGTGAATGGGAAGGTAGACTTATGAAATGGGCTAGGGAGAGGGGGTATAGTGAAGAATGGGTTAAAATGGGTTTATGGAGATGGATAAAGATTCCAGGAGATCAGAGGAGGATGGCTAAAGAGAAGAATATAACAATAGATGATGAGCATGGAATTAAAAGACTCCCAGCAAAAATCGTTAAAATTTCAGGTTACAGTCCATGTCAAGAAAGTTACAGTATAGAAGCAAAACTCGATGTGGAAATAGATTTGGAACGCATCAAAGACATTTTACCAATAATTGGAGAAGTGAAGTATTCGAAGAAACTTGGAATAGCAACCACCATCATGGGGAAGAATAACGCCACAATAACGCCAAAGGGGCAATTAACTGTAATATCGAAATCCAAGGAGGATGCAGAAGCATACTTCAAATCAACGTTAAAGGCAATACTGAGGGGGATGTACTGCATAAAATGCGGATCCTGCCAATACATTTGCGAAGCAAACGCCATAAAAATCTCAGACCACCCAATAGTAGATGAAGATAAATGCATGAAATGCGGTAAATGCCAATCAAACTGCCCACTGGCAGAATACACATCAAAAATAATTGTGGAGGGAATATGCATATGACAAACCTATCAAAAATAAAGTGCATAGCCATAGATGTCGATGGAACAATAACCAACAAAGACAACATACTAGATTTAAATGCAATAGAAATGCTCAGGAAACTAAAGAGTGAAATAGGATTAAAAATAGTTCTAGCTTCGGGAAACGCATACCCAGTACTCATGGGATTAGCAAGATACATAGGCGGAATAGACTACGTGATAGCTGAAAATGGAGGGGTAATAGGGATAGATGGAGAAATCGAAGTTATTGGGGATAAGAGGATTGGGGAGAAGGCTAGAGAGATAATTAGAAGGGAGCTTGGAGACATACTAATTGAAAGCTGGCAATGCATGTATAGATTTGTAGACTTCTCCTTCAAAGTAAAACCTGGCATTGAATGGGAATATGCATATAAAAAGACTTTGGAAGTTTTGGGTAGGAGGATTCCGGAAGCAAAAGCCGTCTTTAGTGGAGTGGCAATACATGTGGGTGATAGAAGGGTGAATAAGGGAATTGCCCTAAAGAAGGTGATGGAGAAATGGCATTTGGAAAACGAAGATGTAATGGCAATTGGAGATAGTGATGTGGATGTGGAAATGCTAATGGAAGCTGGATTAAGCGTTGCAGTTGCAAATGCCTCCGAAAATGCAAAGAGGGTAGCAAAGATCATCACCAAAAAACCTTACGGTGAAGGATTCATAGAAATATCTGAGAAAATTTTAGAAGAATTTGGGGTGAAATAGAGGTTAACTTTATAATAATATTCATACATAAGGGTTAATGGAAGAAGTGGAATTGGAATGGGCATATTCGACCGAATATTCCATAGGAAGAAGAAGGTTGAACCACAAAAAATGATACAAGACTTCGAGATTGGCAGATATACGTTAATACAGCAAGTTAAGGGGAAGGCTGAAGAACTTAAAAAGGCTGGATACGATGTACTTGAAATAAATCCATTAGTGGTATCGGTTGGTAAGGCAGATGAGAAATCGCCCTTCGGAATAGTGATATCAACTGACAGCAACACATTCAATGAATTCCACAAATACATCGATGCTGGGAAATATGGGAGAAATGAAATAAACATATTCACTATAGGGGAATATGCATTTCTAATGGCAGTGGCCATGGATGAAGAGAGGAAGAAGGCAATAATATATCCATCAGCATTTAGGAGGAATAGATTGAGCGACATACAAAAGGATACTACGCTCTACATATATGTAATAGATGCCGAAGCACAAAAATACACGCTAATATACATTCCAAACATAAAGTGGGGGGAGCCCAAGAAGATTGAGGAAAAGAAGATAAGTAGGGGCAGTGGAGAACCCCCACCAACACTATATAGGTAGGTGAAAACCATGCCAGCATTAAAAGAACTCATAACACCATTCACAGCACTAGCAATATCCCTAACACCATTCCTCATATACATATTGAATTCTAGGAACATAGTTGGTGATGTGGAGATGCTAATAATAGACCTAATAGTGATAGGGGCTGGATCAATAATACTCCACATACAAACAAGGAAGAAGGGGTAGATGAACTCATTTAGTCCTTATCTCCACAACATCACCATCATTTAAAACATGATCAGGGCCAACCCTCTCCCCATCAAACTTAACAGAAGAACCCCAAACCCTTGCATAACTAAAATTATTATATAATTGACTGTGAATCATCCTAGCCACATCAATAACCCTAAACCCCTTCGGAACAACAAGAGGCTTCTTAGATGGGCTGCCACCAACCTCCTTAGTATAAACCCTAATAACATTGAGCATACCATAAATCTCAGACTTCAATTTCAAGAGGTCTAATGGAGGATTTACACATGAAAATGGGATAACCTTAACCAAACCCCCCAAAGACTTCTCAAGTTTAACCAAGTTATCCATTGAACCCTCAACATCAATCTTATTGGCTATTACTATGGAAGGCTTGTATACTATGCTGGAATCCATGTAACGCTCCACATCACTTAAACTAACATCACCCCAAATCTTCACAAATGCATTATTAAACCCATAGGATCTAAATAGTTCAACTATATCCTTAACATCACAATCCTTCAAACTCCCACTACAAAAAACCTGTATACCACCAGAAGGCCTCTTCTCAACTTCAATCCTAACATTGGGTTTCTTCAAAGTTATCTTGGCACCCTTAATCCTCTCGAAAATGAACTTTAAACTCTCAATGGGATCTCTAGATAAATCCACAACGAACACTATTCCATCAGCATTTCTACATAAGCTTAAGGCAGGATTTAACCATGGAACACCAACAGATATTGCTGGAACCTCCACCAACTGAACTTGAACATCCAAATATTCCATCATCCCAGGAATGGGATTCCTAGTTGTAAATGGTGTTGAACCAATGGTGGGTTTAGCATTTGTTAGTAGGGAGAGCAGAGAGCTTTTACCGGTAAGGGTATCGCCAACAAGAACTATTTGCCCAGCCCCCTCCCTCTTAACTGAAAATCTAATTCCACTAGAGGATTTTGCACGCTTCCTCTCCCTCTCCTCCAACTCCCTCTTAAGCTTAGCTAGAGTCCTCTTCAAGTTCCTCCTAAGCTTCTCAGTACCCTTATGCTCGGGGATCGCTGATATCAAAGCTTCAAGTTTAGCTATCTTCTCAGGTATACTCTTAGCTTCCTGATACTCCCTCATCAAAGCCTTTGCTTGTGGTGGAAGATTTGTAACCATAGTTTAACACATTGAAGAAGATTTTACTCAAAATATATTGTGAATTGGGATAGATTAATTCTTCTCTTCACGGAATATTGCTACTATGGGTTTATCTAGACCCTCATACATCAAAGCTCTACCCATCCCATTAGTGTTAAAGTCAAAGCCTAACCCACCATTCTTATCAACAGCTATTATTCCAGCAGTATTAGGCCCAAATTTATCTGTAATGCGTTTAATAGCCAATTTACATGCATCTTGAGCTTGAAAACCCATCCTCATCAAATCACAACAAAGCCTAGACAAATTTAATCTGGCAATGAACTCTCCAGTCCCAGTAGCCGCAGAAGCCCCTGCATCATTATCCGCATAAAAACCGCATCCCACGAGAGGTACATCCCCTATCCTACCTGGAAACTTAAGCCAGTAACCCCCCGTGGATACCGCTGAAGCCACATTCCCCTCAGAATCTATTGCCACAGCACCAACAGTATCATGCAAATCAAATATACTCTTCCCCTTCAATATCATTTCTCTAAGTTTACTCATCCGAGACCCTTCACCTCTAATCCAACTCTCATACATCTCCTTAAAACGCTTCAACTTCTCCTCACTCACAATATTATCTAGGAGCTCCAATCCATAGAATTCTGCAAGTTTCTCAGCCCACTCTCCAGCAATAAATATGTGATCCGTATTCTCCATGATCTTCCTAGCCAATGAAACTGGATTCTTAACTCTCCTAAGAAGGGCTGTGGCTCCAACACGGAGATCCCTACCATCCATTATTCCAGCATCCATCTCCACAAGACCGTTAATTGTTAGAACGGAGCCTAAACCAGCATTAAAGAATCCACATGACTCCATATATCTCACAGCTGCCTCAACGGCGTCAAGAGCCCCCTTGGAAATTGCATTATACCCCTCCATTACAGCTCTACTTAAATGTTCAAGCCTCATGGACAATACCTCATCACTTAACCCCCTATAGCTTCCAGCACCCCCATGAATCAATACTGCAGGCCTAACCTTTTTCATGGAAACCCCCCACTTGACTCAAATAATTCACTCCAAGAGGATGCATTAACAGTTTTAACATCCTTAATGCCAATCACACCCCTACCCATAACTATTAAATCATACATTAATCTACATTTAAAGCACACCATCAAAACATTGACATTAACATCTTTCTTACTTTTCAAATTGGCAACGCTAAATCTGTATAGCTCCAATGGGGAACCACACTTCTCACATTTCACACTTCTAAGGTCATTTAATGCTGCTAGGAGATCCCTATAATACAATACGCACCACCCCTCCAAACAATTTAAGTTTAGGATTGCAATAGGACATGTATCTGGAGCTATAATATGAAGTTTTTCATTAAACAATGAGCATTTTGCTCAATTTAAATATCATGGAAACATTCACCCATCCCTCTAGTGATGATATGTGTGGGATTTATATACTTAAATTGGTAGAGAGAGATTGGTGAAAGTTTTGGTTGAAGAGTTGGCGGAGCTAATCGTCGAACTACCCACAGAGGATGAGAGGAGGAAGGCTGATATGCTTAGAATGCTACATGAAAACAAAATTGTATATAGAATTGAGGGGTCATACCTAATCGTTGAAGGATTTGGATTGGAAATGGTTTTTGAAGATGATGATAGGGAATTCTTCATAAAATATGAAGTTAAATTGGATAGGGGGAGGATTATAAAGTGGGTTTATGCGAAAATGGATGAACCAAACGTTTACTATAGGATTAAGGCGATACATTGCCCATCGAGTAGTGGGTATATTAAGGCTTTGAAGAGGAGGGGGATACCCTCCAATTGTATAAGGATGGCTTCAGAGGTTTTGAGGGATAGTGAAATTAGGGCTTAAGGCAAAGTTTACATCCAGTCTTATATCTGAATAGACGTTTAACTGTAATTATACATGATTCACAAACCCTTCTACCACAATTTGGGCATACCTTAACATGGTTAGTGCAAACCTCTCTACCACACGATGGACATTTATATACATGCTTATCACATATAATCCTACCACAAATACTGCAAACATGCTTCTCCTCATCAGTGCAGAATTCTGCACCACATATACTGCACTTCCAAACATGATCTTTACAAACAACCCTACCGCAAACACTACACTTGTGGATGCAATCTCTACATAATGGCTTACCACAAATTTCACAGTGAACTATGCTTTCACCACAAACTTCCCTCCCACAATCACCACATTTGGAGAGATGCTCAAGGTAGTGGATTTCACAATACGATTTACCGCAATCATCACATACATGTATATGCTCACCGCAATATGCAACTTCAAAAACGCATTTCACACAATGCTTAACACAATCAGAACAAAGCTTCTTCCCACATATGGAGCATGTATATGATTTCTCATTAACGCAGAAAACCCTCCCACAAACATCACATTTAAATGAATGTTCAGGACACATTGTGGCCTCGCAAGCACTACACTTCAATGAATGCCCACTGCACAATGGTGATAAACATATATTGCAAAATTCAAGTGAATCTAAGTTGGTTATTTGAGAACCGCATACATCACATTTCCCATAAACCCCAACACCATTATACCCATTCCAATGTAAACTCAAATTCCTCTCTAAATCCTTAAGGGAAATCTTAACAGTTCCATCAAATATGGGAACCCATATGAGCCTAACATACTCCACATCCACATCCTTCCCACCCAAATTTATGACCACAGTTTTAAATTCACCCAAATCTTCAAATTCACTCTTCAACCTCCTCAACTCATCATTCATCTCCCTCTTAAGATCCTCAACAACCTTCTCCCTATACTCCAATTCAGAGTTAGATTCAGAAACCATCTTATTCAACTTTGAAAGCTTATCCTCCAAACTCTGAATCTTTGATGAAATGGAAATATATTCCCTTGAAGATGGATCAAGACCCCTCAACTTACTCTTCAAATCATTAATTGTGGAGATAAGCCTCTTCGCAGATTGAACTTTAATCTTAATGTCATCCCTAAGCGACTTTATTATGGCGTTATGTTTGGATATCTTAGCCTCATACTTCTCCACAACCTTCCTACACTTGGAATCGAAAATCTCTTTACCAGCCTCCCTAAGCCTACCCTTAAACTCCTCCAAATCTTCATTACACTTAGAGTAAACTTTGAATTTTGTGGAGTAATGTAGCTTGTAGGATAATTTTAACGATAGAAACTTCTTAAAATCCTTTACAATCTTCTCATACGAATTTAAACTTGATAAATCGATGTCCGGATTACGATAATTGATCTTATCAAAATTTGATGGCGATACAGATAATTCACTTTCATCGAAGGATTCAATATCATAAGCCCTACTGGAATTGTAATCCAATTCCCCAGAAACATTTGATAATGGTATGAAAGCCCTATACTCATCGCTAAACTCCACATTGGGTTTAGAACGCTTAACATTAACAATGGCCTTAATATCCAAAGCTGGATAATAGTTTAAAGTAATACCATTAAAATCGAATTTAAATGGAAATCTACTGGACAGATTTGATGATATGAACTTCAAATCAAACTTAACTGGTAGATGATATTGATTTATGAGTGGTGAAACCTTCGGTTTAGCTACAACCTCAACGGCTTTTGGAATTGCACCAAGCTTCATTAACCCCCTCCACTTAACCTCAGCATTCCTCAAAGAATCCTCCGAAATATAGTCGAGGGGGTTGAAGCCTGCTCCACCATGAATAGTCTCCCTACACCTAACCCTAACAATGTATGGCACCCTATCCACAGCTTCACCAGTAACTATGCACTCACCAACCCCAAGCCAAACTATGCTATCCTCCCAACCCCTACCAAGACCTCCACTCTCCACAGCTATGGATATATCGTTTGGGTCTGAGAGTCTATGGATAATCCAAGTTCCACTTAAACTTCGAACTGTGGTGTCGAGGAGTTGAGGCCTCTGAGATATTACTATGAGATTTGCACCAAACTTCCTCCCCTCCTGCGAGAACCTCCTCAAAACTATTTGGGATTCAGACTTCTCCCTACCAACAAACCTATGGGCTTCATCCAAAACCAAGTAGAATGGTGGAATCCTCCTAGCTATAGCTGCATCCAGAAGTTTATTAACCACCGATGCCACTATGGACACTTGATCATCTGAATCCAGCCCCCTCAAATTGATTATAACACACTTACCAGTGAGTACTAGATCTTCAGCGGAAACCTCACCTAAATATGATATATCGATATTTGCAGCCGCATTAAACTTCTTATCACCAAACTCTATTATCCTATCCACATAGCTAACTGGATTAACACCGAATTCCATGCATCCAGATTTGGCTGCAACCTTTAAACTGGAGTATTCCCCATGAACATCAATTATTACTATTGGGATGTCCTTCTTCAAAAGCTCCTCAATTAAAACGCCAGCAGTATAGGATTTCCCGGAGCCAGGCTTACCCACAACGAAGATCCTATTCAAACGATCCACTGGAATATAAACTTTAACATTATAATTCCTCAACATACCAAGATATACGGATTTGGAGTAATCTGCCGTTAAACCAAGAGTTACACGTATATTATCTTCAGAAGCCGCGTAAACCTCTAAGCCAACCTTAAGCGGCGTATCTGGAGGTCTACCGAGACATGTACATGAAGCATAGAGGGTTTCACCCTCACGCCTAAGACTCTTAACGAAGAAGACATGCCAACGATCATCATGGTAAACCTCCACAAAATCATTATTCCTAACAGTCCCAATACATTTAAATTCGAATTCAGATGTGGATGGTGAACCAACAACTATGCCAATAGGTTTACGCTCAACCAACAAAGACCACTAAAAACTATTATGGGGGAAAGTTTAATTTAACACTTTCACAACATGAATGGAAAGAATTATCTAAATGAAGTAGACTCATAGAATGGAGAGGAAATTTGGGATGGGTGTAAGTGTAGTCTACAGGCCTACAACATGGAGTTACATAGCAACACTACTACTCATAACCATAACTTTAACCATAATCTCACTAAGCTCAATACAAGTCTTCACAGAGGGGTTGATGATGCCACCACAAATAGCCATAATTGCATTCTACATATCCCTACTGGGTAGCGCCATAAACATACCACTAACATACATAAAAACAGTGGAATACGGATTATGCTATCAAGAAATAAACATTTTTGGCATAAGATGGTTTCTACCATCCATCGGCCTTAGGGAGAGGAAAACACTAATAGCGATAAATCTTGGTGGAGCAATAATACCATTAGCCATATCCACATACATTCTAACACGGCTACCCCAAACAGTAAACGTTTACATGAAGATAGCCATAGCCACAATAATAATATCCATAACAGTTAACAAGCTATCTAGGATTATACCTGGATTTGGCATAGCAGTCCCAGGATTCATACCACCACTAATAACCGCACTAACATCAATAGCCATATCAATGATTCCACCAAAATGCAACCCAGCATTCATAGCCTATATAAGTGGGACGCTTGGAACACTCATAGGTGCAGACCTAATGAATATGAATAGAATACCGGAGCTAGGTGCAAGCATGGTTAGTATAGGTGGAGCTGGAACATTCGATGGAATATACCTAACTGGAATAGTAGCTGTAGCCCTAACCCTAATGCTAATATAGATGATGAAACAACAAAGTTAAATGGGTATGGAGATGGATCTTGGAACACCAATAGAGATTAGGGGGGTTAAGGTTAGGAATAGGATTGTACTGCCACCCATGGCCACAGAACTGGCAACAGTCAATGGTGAAGTAACTGA
>NZ_JANGFQ010000036.1:0-13122 GCF_024707025.1 Candidatus Culexarchaeum yellowstonense | reverse complement strand
TATCAGAGGGGGAAGATTAGGGATCCTGCTTCAGTAATGAAGATGTTTGAAGAGATTATGGGAGGCGTAGAGAAGTTGAATATTGAAAAGGGGATGCTTGAAGTCTTTGAAATAGTTGCAAAGAACAACATAACCTTCTATGATGCTTCATACATCTACATAGCTAGAAAGCGGGGGCTTAAATTGGTTACAGAAGACCATGATCTCTTAAATTTCCCTGAAGCAATATCATTGGAGACGATGCTCAAAGAACTAAAAATCCAATAATGTTTAAATCCTTAAACTCCATGTTAAGGTGTTTTGAGTAGCCTACAACTTTAATGCCTAACTCTCTCCTATAAAGTCTAGCTTTCACATCCCCCTATGCATGCATCTTTATTTTACTCCATTAACTTTTAATCATTCTAATTACTTTTCCAGATCAGCCTTTTTTCCTATCATATTCTATGAGTCTCTTACAAAGTTCTTCTAAGTATTCCCACTCATCATTTAAGCTCATAAGATTTTCCATATTTAATATGCCTATGGAAACATGAAGTCAAAGAGTACCTATACTTCTTAAGCCACCAAATAATATTCACCATATGTCTAAGCTTAGCTTACTCCAAAACTAATAAGGAATACTCTAAAGAATCTATGCAACTTCACATCCTCAATAAAACATTAACTCATAAGATTCACATTCCAATAGGTTACTCGATGAAACCATTAAAACCAAATCTTTTCATCATCAACAATTCCCTAGCCACATCACCAAATAAAGGGGGTATCCTCTTTAACTCCACATCTATCAGAAAAGATCCTTCCCATTGGATGTTGTGAAATCAACCTTAACCAATAAATTCTTGCACTCAATATCTCTGTTTTTCTGCAGTTTTGCGTTTAATGTACTCATGGTACTGTTCAATGAGCTCTTTTGGGAATGGGTTTAAAACTATTATGTCCTTAATCTTCTTGAGGTCTTCATCCAACGTGTACACTATGTTGTTTCCAATGTTCTTCGCCAATCTAATTATGTATCCATCCCATGACTCCACTTTATAATATGTTGCGTAATCAATGGTATCGATGGCATCTTCCAAGGATATGTAGGGGTAAAAGGCTGATGACCTTGTTTCCAACATCTTCACAAGAGCCTTCTTCACTTCCACTGCAGGTAGCTTCAAGTATCTTGTAGCAATATGGAATCCCCCTAAAACGGATGCTATGGGTATAGCAATACGCTTCCTCTGTAATAGCACTTCTGATAGGAAATTGACTGCTACCTCTTGTAATGGATTTCTAAATAGTGAAACGACGATTACACTTACATCGATTACTCCTTCAGGATAGTAAACCGAGCTTCCTCTTAGCATAATCCTCACTCATCCACTTCCATGCTCCCTCAACCTCTTCGGAAAATGGTTCAACCCTCATGCTAAGGGCAGTCTCCACCCACTCCTTAACTCTCTCCTCAAGATTCCTCGATACTGGCTCAATCACTATTCTTCCACCCTCAACTCTAATGAGAACTTCAGCTTCCCCCTCCACTCCAATCAACTTCCTGATACGTGATGGTATAACAATCCTACCCTGTTTATCGATCTTGGAATATTCCATTTATTTCACCAAATGGATTAAAATCATCCATAACTTATAAATTTATTCAGCATCAACCACATGTAAAGATGATTTAGAATAGTCTCTATTTAGCTTACCGAATTAAATGTAACACACTGCCCAACAATTTTAGAAGTAACAAACCCATGTCCTCTAACAACACCCTCATAATCTTCAGCTCTTGATGACTTTACTTCAGTAAACCATTTCCTCATTTAACAGCCACTTTCAATTTTCCCTACTCCTCTTAATTCGAGTGTTTACTATAGCGTTAGTAGTAGGCTTCTATCCTCTAAACTTGCTAGACAACTTCATGAAGTGACGGTATCTATCCTACATTTGAATTTTCTAACTTATGGTTAAACTTATAAGTTAGCTTAATAGACAATTATTCTGAATGTACATATGCAGAGGGAGGTAATTAAGGTTCATAGGAAGGGGATTATAGTTTTACCAAAGAGTATTAGAGAAGCCCTCAGCATCGAGGAGGGAACCCTCCTAGAACTTAGGGTTGAGAATGGCAGAATTCTGCTGGAACCCCTTGACCTCTGGGGGAAGGTGTGGAAGTGTTGTTCTGGTAGTGCTGAAGAAGCTGAGAAGGAGCTGGATAAAGAGGAGGAGAAGTTTTGGAGGAAGAGAGGGTGAAGGCGGCTGTTGTGGATACATATGCAATACTAGCCATGGCCTATGGAGAGCTTGGGGGAAATGCGGAGAAAGTCTTACTTCAAATTAGAAGAGGTGAAGTTGTTGGATACCTACCAGCCACAGTTGCCTACGAACTATCCATCCATTGGTTGAGGGGGAAGATCCCCACCCTCAAAAGCTTAGAGGAGCTTAAAACTTTCATCACAAGATACTTCAGGATAGTGGAGCTAAAGCTAAACGACTACATTGAATCTGCAAAAATCAAAGTGGAAGGTGATGAAATGCTTAGGGGGAGCCCAGAATTGGAAGGTAGATCTCTAAGCATCGTGGATTCCACAATAATATGGCTGGCATTAGAACTTAACGCACCAATTGTAACGGGAGATAAAGATTTATCACATGTTGCTAGGAGGAAAGGGGTAGAAATTATATGGTGATTATCCTGAAACTTGACATCTACAAGTTACCCCATAGCTAACTCTAATGTAGAAGTGCAACTCAATTCTCCAGCAAGCTTAAAGTTTCTTCCCTCGCCAACTCTTTAATGGTAAAGTAGTCATTTTTAGTTTAGATATTCCCTTTATAAACTACATGAGATGAAGAAACAAAAGCTTCAGCATAACTCTCAAGATTTTAATCTAAGTCCATTAAAAATCCTCAATGCAAACGTGATCGAGAAGTCTTGATAATT
The DNA here is from genome assembly GCF_024707025.1 of Candidatus Culexarchaeum yellowstonense. Classification (NCBI taxonomy): domain Archaea; kingdom Thermoproteati; phylum Candidatus Culexarchaeota; class Candidatus Culexarchaeia; order Candidatus Culexarchaeles; family Candidatus Culexarchaeaceae; genus Candidatus Culexarchaeum; species Candidatus Culexarchaeum yellowstonense. The sequence continues at coordinate 10,187 of NZ_JANGFQ010000036.1, read as the reverse complement.
CATGTAAATCATACTTCCAAGTTTTAGATGAACATAAATATCCCGAACCTTTAATTAGGGTAACTTTAGAATAAAGGGGATATGGATTCTATAGGAGATTCTCGATGTCCCCTATGAGCTTCTCCACCTTCTTAAGCTCTTCCTCAACTTCATCTGGCGTTAGTACTCCACCGTAAAAGCCATCGTTATGAAGGACGCTCCTCCTAGCTTCAACTCTATCGTAAATCCCTAGCTTCGAAATCTCCGCGAGCTTGCTGGCAAGCTCCCTAAGTTTCCTCCTCCTATCCATATGAGTTATGGTTTCCCCATAACCATACTTAATGAGTAGTGCATCGACAACCTCAACAGTAGCCAGCCAGCCCTTCTCACATGAATCTCTAACCTTCAACGAATCGCCACTTTTCACCCCATCAGCTAACTCCTGAAAGGCTCTAGCAAGGATCTCCTTTGCTTCACGAAGCTTACTTAATGCATTCAACTCCTCCACTACTTACATACCTTTCACAAGTCCCTTATTAAACTTTAATGGCAGAGTGCACCGAAACCCCGATAATTATCCTAACAAGCTTAAACGCGTCCTCCTCAGCATTCACATAAAAGAACTAGTATGCTATTTTATGGAAGCCTCAATTAAGCTCTCATCTGCCGTATCATAATTTCAATGGCAAACCTCAATGCAAACATACATTTAAGCTTCTCAGCAAGCTCAATAGTCCTTTCAGATACTCATTCCCCAACAACAATATGAATCCTTAACAGCAACCCTATAGCTGAGCCACAATACTTATCGTATAAAGACTTCATAAGATGCTGTTTTGCATATGTAACAAAACTTAATTTGTTGATTTAACAATGCTAAAGAAAGTCGTTGAGGTTATCAGCGAGAAGGTTGGGAAGTGGTTTAGGTATTCATGGGATGCCGCATGGGTTTACATGGTTGGGGCTTCCATGAAGCAAAGCTCGATTCAAAAGCAGTTAAACTAAGGCTACCAAGCGTAGAGAGAATGACTCTAGAAGCGCAGAAAAGCATGGGGAGAAGCAATAAAGCTTTCCATCAAAGCATTCAATTGAAAGTGGAGTTTATTTTCGTTTGATTTTAACTTCCAATTCCAGTTTGGAGATATATTCCTCAACCCTTCTAAACCATTTATTAAATTCTTCCTCAATATTCTCCCTAGGATATTCACTATTGTAAAAGTATTTTATGTGGAGTGTGCTGATAAAATCGTTGAAGCTTGTTCTATAGGGCTCTGGTAATTCTCTTTTAATTAAATCCCATCTACTTATTTCCGTTGAAAGGTAAATCATCGATGCTATTCTGGCTGCATGGAAGAGGGCGTCGAAGGCTTCTCTGCAAATTCTATCTTTATCGAGAGGATTTACTGTTTCCAGTGCAAGCTTCAAGAGTGATGCTGCTACTCTCAATGAAGATCTAGCTTCTTCAAATGTTGGGTCTCCCAAATATTTGGCATATTCAAGTAGATATTTCCCCTCACCATACAATAGTCTAAAAGATCCCAATATGCTTCTGAGAAGGTCGCGTTTAAGGATTTTGCCAACTTCAAGCACTAATACATCAATATTTATGGGAGAATCCTCCAAATTTAAAGCATCAAGGTAACCGTTATACTCCTTCATCTTCCTCGTTATCACTAGAATATCGACATCCCTAGCATATTCAGGGGCGTAAACTGAAGAGCCGAATTGAACCACCTCAACTATGTCTGGGTCATACTCTAAAAGTCTCCTAGTAAACTCCCTTAAGTCAATCATTAAACCACCAAAATAATATGGTGTCTCTAAAATATTTAAGGATGACATGGCGCAGTGAATTCCAAAATCTCTGTAGTTTTGTATATGATATAGCCATTAATGAAAGATATTCCAACGAAAACTCAGCCTCCATTAGGGATTTTCCTCAATTTAGAATTCATGCTCTTGCATTAAGCCTGCTCATATCTTCCTCTAGGTCTAGGAGTTGGAGTATTGCTCTATATTTTAACTCGAAGAGCTTTGCATGGTCATCTACAATTATGGGTATTCCACTTAGCGCTTCCAAAACATGTTCTGGTGGTAGCATATCAATACACACTATGTCTACGTCCTCCTCGGCGACTCCAAGGGCTTTTGCAGCATCAACCACAAGTTCTCCAAGCATGTATAAGTTGCATTGTGGCTTCATGAGTACTGCTATATCGTAATCCCCTTTGAGGGTGTAGCCTTTCACCCTACCCCCATATAAGAAGGCGAGTAGAACTCTACCACTAAACACACTTCTAAGCTTTTTAGCTAGTTCTGTAGTGTCCTCGTTATGGGGGTCGATAGGCTTACCCTTAACACCCCCTAATACTGTAGATACAATTCTAGGTGCATCCACCTTCAAACGTTCTGCAAATTCAGCAACCTTATCCCTATCAACGATGGCATAGGCATGTACAAGGACGTTTCTCAACCCAGCCATAGACTTCAATAACCTTGCCTCATCATCACTTATAACACCATGTTCCCTCAAAATATAGCCTATCTCCGAGTATGCCTTCGGCCTCCTCCCATCAAGCGCAGCTATAATCATTAAACATAAATCTAGAAGCGCCTGAATAATTAGTTGAACAAGCCTCTCAATACCCCTATAACTCTTCTCACCCTCCAGCTCCCTTACAAGCCCCCCTATTAAATTAGCCTGCCTCTCAATCCTCTCCAATATATCCATAAATACACACCAATTAACAACCCTAATTTTAAGCACTTAAGCACTATTAAAACTTACTTAAAACTTTAGATTTCTTCAATTCAATTTAACCTAGAAAAAATGTTGAGTAATGACTTCTACAATTCACAAGCAATATATTTTATATTGTTTTAGTCTTATAAAAGCAATTTAACTTAATGTCAATTCGATAATCTAATTAGACATATGAATTAATTCAAACTCAGTGTAAATGGTGTTTTCTTGCCTACATGTTTTTCGCAACTTCATCATAGAGTTTTGCTACTAGTTTAAGGGTGTGTTCTGCCCATGTTAAGGCTTCTTCAGCATCCTCCATCGTGTATAGCTCTTCTGGTGGCGTCCCCGATTCTTCATCTCCATACATTGATGGCTCCCTCTCCCCTCTCAGTTTCCTCGATATCCTTGCCAATTTTGGTATTTCAGTTTTAAACCAATCTGGGAATCTGTCAATTTCTCTCCTTAGTATTGGGCCGACATCATGCCATTTTGGCAGTTCTATGCCTACGAGCCTCAGAGAAGCCTTTTAATGCCAATTCAACTGCCTCTTGACATTGTCTAACAACATATGCATAGTTCCCACTTTTCAACGCCTCCTCAGCATGCTTTACTCTCTCTTCTGCTTGCCTTACGTATGATTTGGCCATAGCCATGTTCTTCAAATTTCTATCACCTCTCCAAACTTGTACCCCTTCTTAAGCACCCAGTACCAGAGCTTCCCAATATACTTCCTTTCAGCTCCAAGTTGCTTAAGCTTCTCCGCCAACCCTTCCAAAACCTTCTGCATAAATTTACCCTCATCATAAATTATGACTGCATCTATAACCATATCGAGGTATATTGGTCTATTCTTTGTAGCTTCCTCCACATCCAGTATTATTGGGGAGAAGTCCGTGTAGACCCCTTTAGACCACAAATTCTCCAGTAAATGCTCCACATATTGCTCAGCTTCCTCGAACAGTTCAAACTTCTTAAACCTAGATTTCGGAAGCCCCCTACCCACGATCAATAAATCTATATCGCTATCACTCCTAACTTCACCTCTAGCCACAGAACCATAAACCACTAGGGACACAAGCTTATCACCCCAATTCTCAATTAAAGCTTTCAGAAGTTCAGAAACAAGCGTCTTATAGGGCTCAGAGATATATTCAATGCCTATTCTAAACCTCGGTATAGTTGAAATTACACTACTATTATTCTTCAAATCCCCCTACCTTCCAGCTAAATGATTTCCATTGTCATGTTTATAAACTTTGATTCAAATAATTCCATAGCCCCCTATTCAAATAATATTTACATGCAGAGTTTCATTTGCTATATTTTCGTATATATCTCATTCTGGAAAAAATTTTAAGTTCATTTAAGTCATAAATTATTTGGTGAATTCTATGAAGGTTTTGCATGAATTTGTGCCTACGAGGAAGTTCTTGAAGAAGGTTGAGGATGTTAAGGATCTTGTTGATGGTTGGAATATAACTGATAGTGCAGCTGGCATTCCTGCGCCAAGTGGTACCGCTGTGGCTTGTGTTTTGAAGAATAAGTATCCAGACAAAATTGTGATGCCAATCTTCATATTGAATTATAAGGGTCCCGTGGAGGTAGGGGCTTTAGCATTAGCTGCTGAAGCTGTGGGTTTAGATGGCATAGTTTTAACTATGGGTGATGAGCCTAAATATGGAGACCCCCTAGGCCCAAAGTATTGGAAGAAGACGGAAGATGCTAGGGATTTCTTGAGGAGGGAAATAAAGATACAGACTTTAAAGCTTGGATGCCTCTTATCTCCAAGACCTCAAAAGGATAGGTATGGTGCAAGAACTTTTGATTCTAAGGATATGGTTGAGAGGGTGAAAACTGGATGGGATTTTGCATTCTTCCTAAGACTTACCCCGGAAACTCTACCATTACTTGAGGAGGTATCTAAAGAGCTTAAAAAGATGAACACTCCCCTATACACATACATACTAATACAGACTCCCCGCAATGTGGATATGTTGAGGCAAATTGGTTGGGTTCCAACGACAACAATCGATAAAGCTGTTGAATTTGCCGAAAAACTTGAGGGTATTGTTGATGGAGTTATAGCAACATGTGCAGGTGATTATGAAGGGGACTTAGAACTTCTGAAAGCATTACAGAAAATTAGGAAGAAGTAGTGTCCAAACAGAAATTCAAACATAATGTTCTTATCCTTAATACAACCCAAACATTTTTACATTATCGCTTCAAATGGATATTTAAGCTAAACGCTTTAACATTATAAATTAATCTACAATTTTCCCTATCACAAGCTCTACACCTTTCTCCTTAGCTATCTTCATTATTTCCTTTGCTGCATCGCTCTTCGCTGTAAGTATCACCAGCATCTTCCTGGGCTCCTTAGAGTACTTAGCCTTAACAATTTCAGCTTTCCTAAGAAGCTTCATTATCTCATTGGATGATTCTGCATAGCTTGTGGCTTCGCCAACTATTAGGGGGTCTTCGAGGAAAATATTTATCTCCTCTCCATTAATAAAGCCTTTGACAAGTTCGGCGCCTTCGGGTATTTCGCCAGACCTCTTCAAACTTGCAGATAGAAATTTCCTAACAAACTCTTCGAATGTAAGGCCTGCGAACTTGCTCATCTCGCCAAAGCCACTTATCATGGCACTCTCCAAGGAGTCTACACGTTTCTCCAGCCTATATTGCCCCTCACTAATCCTCCTCTGCTCTTCTTGAATCTGACCGATCACCTTAAGCATCACATTAAAGTCTTCTCTGAGCTTGATGAGCTCCTGTGCATGCTTCTCAAGTATCTCATCATGCCTCTTAAATCCTGATATCATGTCTTCCCTGAGCTTTGTAATTTCATTTGCATGCCTCTCAAGTATTTCGTCATGTCTTTTAAATCCTGATATCATATCTTCTCTGAGCTTAATGAGCTCTTGCGTATGTTTCTCAAGTATTTCATCATGTCTCTTAAACCCTAAAATCATGTCCTCCCTAAGCTTCGCAATTTCATCTGCATGTTTCTCAAGTATTTCGTCATGTTTCTTAAATTCGGAAATCATGTCCTCCCTCAGCTTGACGAGCTCTCGAGCATGTTTTTCAAGCACGTCATCATGTCTCCTAAATCCTGAGATCATATCTTCCCTAAGTTTCGCAATTTCATTTGCATGCCTCTCAAGTATTTCGTCATGTCTTTTAAATCCTGATATCATATCTTCTCTGAGCTTAATGAGCTCTTGCGTATGTTTCTCAAGTATTTCATCATGTCTCTTAAACCCTAAAATCATGTCCTCCCTAAGCTTAATGAGCTCCACTTCATGTCTATCTAATCTGTGAAGTATCTCTTCGAACCGTTTATCATGCCTTTCCAATCTGCGGAGTATTTCCTCAAAGCCGAGCATACCCGCTACTGCATAGCGAAACTCCTCATCTTCCTTCAATAAGGTGAATACCTTAGACTTAAGGTCACTAAGCTCCACTGGACAACACCATATAGCTATAAACTTAGTAGTGAAATATAAACAATGTGTTCTGGCTAGCTTTGCAGACTAGTGTTTTGGCGAGTACATTCCTAAAGCTGTTATATAGAACTTCAAACATAATTAATGAACTTCAACTTGCAGAAACATTCATCCTTAACAATTTCATCAGTCTCCTTCAACAACATGTACTCCTCAACAGTCAAGAAAACATCTTCAAGGAAATTCATCAACTCATCAAGCTTCCTCCCAATCTCCTCAATCTTCACCAAAACAGCCTCACTCAAAAAACCACCATAACACACTATTTTAAAACATCTATATAAACACTCCCCACAAACTCCCATCAACTACACAAACAACACTAACATAAAAGATGCCATCAAAACCGAAACCAACAATAAAATCATCAAAAGCAAAAACTACAAATTCAATAAAAACAAATATCAACCTGAAACCTACAATTCCTTACCTGCAAAAATCACCCCCACAATTTTAATCTCATTTTCAAATCTATATGGATACTTCACTTAAAAACATTAAAAGACCATTACTTAAACAAATAATTCAACCATAATTACATAATGAGACAATTAAACCCAAAACTCTCTAACGTCACTATAAATAATTCAACCCTATTGCTTTAAACTTCAACATTCTAGAGTATACTTCTGGTTCATACATTCTTCTACCATCCACAACTGCTGGATTCCTCATCAACCTTATGAAATCCTCTGGTTTAAGCTTCCTAAACTCATCCCACTCAGTAACAATTATTGCGCATTCCGAATTCTTCAAGCACTCCTCAACACTACCAGCATACTCAACATCCCCACCAAAAATCTTTTTAGCATTATCCATGGCTTTTGGATCGTAAACAACCACTTTAGCCCCCTCCTCAACAAGCCTCCTAACAATCCTTATGGATACTGCATCCCTCATATCATCAGTTCCAGGTTTAAATGCCAATCCCAAAACAGAAACCCTCCTCCCATGAAACCCTCCAATAAGCTCCCCAGCCAACTCAACAACCCTATACGGCTGACCCCTATTAACCTTCAACGTAGCCTCTACAAGTGGTAGCTCCACACCATTCTTAATGGCAAAATCCAATAGAGCTTCAAGATCCTTCCTAAAGCAGCTTCCACCCCAACCTGCACCAGCCTTAAGGAATAATGGGCCAATCCTCTTATCAAGACCAATTCCCCTAGCAATAACTTCGACATCTGCTCCAGGAATCTTTTGGCATATGTTTGCAATCATATTTATGAAGCTAACCTTCATAGCCAAAAACGAGTTATTAGCATACTTAATCAACTCAGCATTAACAGGGGTAGTCCTAATAATTGGTGGAAGATCATCACCATAAAACTCCCTATAAATTTCTTCGAGGAAGTCTCCAGACCTCTTATCAACCTCCCCAATAATTATCCTATCAGGCTTAAATGTATCTTCAACGGCATTCCCCTCCCTAAGGAACTCTGGATTCACACATAACCCAAACCCCTCACCACACCTCCTCCCAGAAGTTTCCTCAATAATCCTCCCAACAACATTCTCAGTTGTGGTGGGTAGAACTGTACTCTTAACAACAATAAGATGCCACCCACTCTTCAAGCGTAATGCTTCACCAATCATCCTAGACGCACTCTCAACATATGTTAAGTCTATGCTACCATCATCCCTACTAGGCGTCCCAACAGTTATGAATGTAACTTCGGAGTTTAAGACTGCCGTTTTCGGGTCCTTCACAGCCTTCAAATACCCCTCCTCAACAGCCCTCCTCAATAGTTCATCCAATTTGGGTTCGAAGAATGGTGCCCTACCACTATTAACAGCATCAACCTTAGCTTCATCCACATCATAGCAGATAACCTTAAACCCCCTTGAAGCTAGGCATGTTGCAGTCGTTAAACCCACGTATCCTAATCCGAAGAATGATATCCCCCTAACCATTTAATTGCCTCCTAAACCATTCTATCGTGTACTTCAATCCATCCTCCAAGCTGATTTTCGGCTCCCAGTTTAATAGTTTTCTGGCTTTACTTATGTCTGGGCATCTCCTCCTAGGATCGTCTGGTCTAGCTTCTGTGAAGACGATTTTTGAGGATGAGCCTGTCAACCTTATTATCATCTTCGCAAGATCAATTATTTTCACTTCATTTTGACTTCCAATATTCACAACCTCACCCCTCACACCATCATTTATAAGCATCTTGATTAATGCGTTGACTGTGTCTGTTACGTATGTGAAGCTTCTCGTCTGCATTCCATCACCATGAATTGTTAGAGGTTCATTCCTCAATGCTTGCATTATGAATCTTGGGATAACCCTAGCATACCTGGATTCGGGGTCTAATCTTGGGCCATATGAATTGAATATCCTTGCAACTCTAACATCAACGCCATACTGCCTATAATAAGCCATACATAAAGCTTCACCAAACCTCTTAGACTCATCATAACAACTCCTCAAGCCAATTGGGTTAACTTTACCCCAGTAATCTTCAGGTGTGGGTATGATTTCAGCGTCGCCATAAACCTCGGAGGTAGACGTGTATAGCACTATTGAGCCTTTCCTTGCAGCTTCAAGGCAATTCAACAATCCAAGGCTGTTTGGAAGCATAGTGTCTACGGGCCTCCTCATGTAATCGTCTGGTGATGGTAGACTTGCACCATGAACAATGAAATCAAACCCCTCCGGATGATACTCTGAAATGTCAGCTTTAATGAATTTGAAGTTCCCATATTTCTTCAAGTGCATTATATTCTCAACCCTACTAGTTGATAGGTTGTCTAGGCATGATACATTGGCTCCGAGGATTGTGAGTGCTTCACAGAGCCAGCTACCTAGGAATCCTGCACCCCCCGTTACAAGTATCCTCCTACCCCTAAACAAATCCCCACTAAACTGGCTTACAATTAGTTCAACGCTCATTTCCCCTCCCCCAGAGAATATTCATGGGAAAGCTTTATAGCCTCCCAATAAGTTTCAGGCGTACCAATATCAAGCCTAAGCTCATCAGAATTAAGTTTAACAGCCACAACCCTACGACCACGATCTATAAGACCTTGAATTGCATCAGTAAGCTGAATCTCGCCACCAACACCAGGGCCAAGTCCCTCCAAAACATCAAAAACCTCAGACCTAAAAATATAGAATGGCATTATAGCGAGATTCGATGGAGGCACAGTAGGCTTCTCAACAACCCTCAAAACATTGAAAACATCGCCAGAACCCTCCACAACAGCCACACCATAACCCCTAGGATTAGAAACCTCCTGCAAAAGCAAAACAGCTGAAACATCCCCAGAAAATGCATCAACCATCCTCCTAATAAATGAATTACCCTCAGAAATAATATACGTATCACCAGCACAAACCATGAAAGGCTCATCCCCAACGAAAAACCTAGCTACAAGAACAGCATGACCAAAACCTTTAGGCTCAGGCTGATTAATAAAAGCAATCCTAGAATCCTCAACCATACGATAAAACCTACTAAGCTCAGCAGCCAAACCACTCTTACCCCTATCATTAAGCCTCCTAACAAAATCCCAATCAGGCGTAAAATGATCCTCAACACTCCTCTTACCACGACCAACAACAAAACAGAAATCCCTAAAACCAAAACAATACAACTGCTCAAACAAAGCCTGAAGAAGAGGCTTCAAAACAGCCCCCTCCACACCCCTAACAAAAATTGGAAGCATCTCCTTAGGAAGCTCCTTACTCATAGGCAAAAGCCTAGTACCAAGACCAGCAGCAGTAACAACAACCTTCCTAATATTCAAACATTATCACATCCACAAAAACTCTATTAAAATTTAATTTAAGATTTTTCGTAACAAAATTCTATAGTTTAAAAAGGATTTTCTTGGCTTTCCATCTCGGTTTCATCATGTTCATCCTAAGACTTATTCACTTAGCTATTCCCAAATATTGTAAAATTTCCACTCCTATTAACCTAAATACTTCTTTCTCTCTTCTTCAG
>NZ_JANGFQ010000035.1:0-13345 GCF_024707025.1 Candidatus Culexarchaeum yellowstonense | reverse complement strand
CGAAGGCTCTATCCTCCACGTATTCAGTCATGATTAGGAGGTTGTTTGATATTTCGCGGATTTCATTGTATGCCTCCCTCCCCTCTAGGCATTCTAGGAGGGATTTTGAAACTGCATTGTAGGCCATCTCCCCCATCCTATTTAGGGTTGATGAAAGTCCTTCAAGACTTACATCAATGATTCTGCTCATCCCAATTCACCTCAACCAAACTTTCCAGTTATATATCTCTCCGTTAACTCGTTTTGGGGGTTCTCGAATACTTGTCTTGTTGGGCCGTACTCTATTAGTTCGCCGAAGTAGAGGAAGGCTGTGAAGTCTGAGACTCTCGCTGCTTGTTGCACATTGTGTGTTACGATGATTATCGTGTAATCCTCAGCCAGCTTCCTTATCAGCTCTTCTATTTTAGCTGTTGATATTGGGTCTAGGGCTGAGCATGGTTCATCCATTAGGAGGACTTCAGGTTCAACGGCTAATGCGCGTGCTATGCAAAGTCTCTGTTGCTGTCCACCGGATAAGCTTGCTCCAGACTTATGTAGTTCATCTTTAACTTCATCCCATAGGTTGGCTAGCTCTAAGCTTCTCTTTACAGCAGCATCTAGAACCCTCTTATCCCTAACGCCACTCAACTTCAATCCTATTGCTACATTGTCGTATATGGACATCATTGGGAATGGGTTTGGCTTCTGGAAGACCATGCCTATCTTCCTCCTCACCATAACTGGGTCAACACTCTTATCATAGATGTCTACCCCATTAAATATAACCTTTCCAGAAACCCTTGCCCCCGGGGTTAATTCATGCATCCTGTTGAGGCATCTGAGGAATGTGGTTTTACCGCATCCAGATGGACCCATTATGGCTGTTACAGTGTTCTCCTCAATTTTCATGTTGATATTCTTCAGTACATGTTTGGATCCGAACCATGCATTCAAATTTTGGATATCAAATTTAACCACCATAATACCACCCCTTCATGAGTAGAGTTCTTGCAGCTACACTTATTATTAAAATCATTAAGATAAGTATTAGTGCGGATCCCCAGGCTAGGGTTACCCAGTTTTTAAATGGGGACATGGCGAATATGAAGACGTTTAGAGCTAGGTTTGCCACTGGACGGTTTAACCCTGAGAACCACCATCTCCAAAATCCCATGGTTACAAGTACTGGGGCTGATTCCCCTGCAATTCTTGCAATGGAGAGCAATATTCCAGTGACTATAGTCTTTTTTGCGCTGCTAAGAACAATTGTCATTGTAACTTTCCATCTCGGTATTCCAAGGGCTATTGCTGCTTCACGTATACTCATGGGTACAAGTTTCAATGCTTCCTCAGTTGTCCTTGTAACTATGGGGATCATGATAACAGCCAATGCGAAGGCTGCTGCAGTTACTGAGAATCCAATGGAACGTGTAATTAGGGTGTAGGCGAAAACTCCGATGACAATTGATGGGATTCCATTTAAAACGTCGTGGAGGAATCTGATGATCATGGAAAGCTTGGATTCACTGTACTCGCTTAGGAATATTCCTGACATCAATCCTATGGGGACACCCATGAGGGATGCTAAACCAATGGTTATCAGTGTCCCCTGTATGGCATTTGCAACTCCTCCCCCAACCTCGCCAACTGTGGGTGTGGGTTTAATGAAGAAATCCATGTTTATTGTGGAAGCCCCCCTCACGAAAACCTCGTATAGTATGCTGAATAGTGGGATTAATGCTGATATGAGGGCTAGGTATATGAGGATCCTCATGAAGTAATCCTTAACAAACCTAAACCTATGATAATCCATAACCTACTCCCTCGCAATCCCCCTCACTAGTCTAAGGGTTCTCCAAACAATCAGTCTAGCGAGGATATTGACTATTAGCGTTATGATTAGTAGGATTAGTCCAACATTTATTAATGCGCTTACGTAGAGGTCGTAGGTTGCCTCTAAAAGTTCATTGGCTATTATTGAAGCCATGGTGTACCATGCATCGAAAAGTGAGGATGGCCAAACTTGGAATTTATTCCCAATAACCATTGTTATCGCCATTGTTTCCCCCATGGCACGTCCCAAGCCAAGAACAATTGCACCTATAACTCCAGAACGGGCATAACTCACCACGATTTTAGTAGTCTCCCATTTAGTTGCACCCAAAGCTATCATGGCCTCCCGCTGAGAATTGGGAACTGATGAGAATAGGTCACGCATAACTGAGGAAACTGTTGGGATTATCATTATGGCTAAAACTATTCCACCAGTTAAGACGCCGCCACCATAGATGGGTCCAGAGAAGAGTGGTGTGAAGCCTAAGGCTGCTTGTAGATATGGGTATACGTGGTCGCGTAGGAATGGGATGAGCACAAACATCCCCCAAAGCCCATAAATAACGCTTGGAACTGCGGCTAAAAGCTCAACGAGGAAGGATAATGCAAACCCGAATCGTCTAGGGAGATATTCTGAGAGGGCTAATCCAACCCCGAGACTTATGGGTACACCTATAAGGAGGGCTATAGCTGACGTAACCAGTGTGCCAAGTATTAAGGGTAGGGCTCCGAAAACTTTGGAGATGGCTGGATCCCATGTGGTTCCCACAATGAAGTTTAAACCGAATGTTTGTATGGATAGCCAAGAACCCTCAACAAGCTCATATATCATTAAACCGAGGAGGATGAATATGCTTGAAGCTATTAAGGCGCTTACAAACTTGAAAACCTCATCCCCCCTAAAATGACCTTTAAATCGTGAATGAATCTTCAAATTTAAAAAATTATTGGGGATTGTAGGTGTCTTCTTGCGTATACCCATTTTTTATCGCCTGAAAAGCTGTTGTCCATTGAATGTTATCATGCGAATTGTCTCCTCATTGTGTGCCACGACATTTTGGGGTAGAGGTACATAGTATAGGTTGGCTGCATAGCTTTGTCCATCATGAATAGCCCACCATAGGAAATCCACTAAAGCCTTAGCCGTAGCTTCATCCATATTGGGTAAAACGTTCAACTCCTTATATACGAGGATGTAGGAGAAGCTTGTTATTGGGTAAGCCCCATATGCCTGTGTATTGTTTGCTAAACTATCCACTATTGAAACCTTTGACCAGCTTTCATCTCCCCTGGGAAGGGTTAAAGCAGCGTATTCCGCTGCCTTTGAGAAGGATTCTATGCTTGGTTCAATGAATTCTCCAGCTGCATTCTGAACATATCCATATGTCAAGTTATTCGTCTTTGCATATGTGAATTCAACGTAGCCAATGGAGTATGGCGTTTGCTGTACGAGGGCTGCAACACCATCATTCCCCTTCCCACCTAGACCGGTAGGCCAATTAACAGAAGTCCCCCTACCAACATGCTCCCTCCATTCTGAACTAACATCAGACAAGTAGCTTGTCCAAATATATGTGGTGCCACTCCCATCAGACCTATGCACCACGGTGATGGGTTTATCTGGAAGATTCACATTTGGGTTTATTGCAACAATTTTTGGGTCATTCCACTTTGTTATCTTCCCAAGATATATGTCTGCAAGTATCTCCCCAGTGAATTTAAGCCCCTTAGATATTCCTGGAAGATTGTATATTACGACAACTCCCCCAATGGTTATGGGTATGTGTAGAGTGTTGGGGGCTTTTGAAGCTTGAGCCTCCGTTAATGGGGCGTCGCTGGCTGCGAAATGCACAGTCTTCTCAATGTGCTGTTGTATTCCACCACCACTCCCAATCCCCTGATAGTTCACTTGAACGTTTGGTTTAATTTTATGGTATTCAGATGCCCACTTATCAATCAATGGGAATGGGAATGTTGCTCCAGCACCATTCAAAGTTACCGTAGGTTCACTCCTCATCAAATACTGATATGCGAAAACTCCCATGACAGCTATGGCAACTATTAGTATTGTAACGGCAACTCCACGCGCCATTTTCATATGTTTCCCTCCGCCGCCTATTTAGATTGATAACATTTATATATTTTTCCCGAATAGAATATATAGAATTTGAATATCTATATAGGTGGTGATGTGAATGGAGGAGCATGTGGATGAAGAGACGAGGAGGATTCAATTTACTGGGAAATCCACATATATAGTTTCACTTCCAAAGGAATGGGTTGTGTCGATGGGGTTGAAGGCTGGAAGCCTAGTAACGATAACCCGGCAAGATGGTTCACTCATATTAACCCCAAAGGGGGTTGCTAAACCTGCAACTCAACCCACAGAAGCCACAATCACCATTTCAAGTGGGGAAGACCCTGAAACGATAGTGAGAGCCATAATCTCCCTATACTTGGTGGGCTACAATTCCATTATAATAAAGGCAAGGGAGGATCGGATAAGCATCATGCAGAGGAACTTGATAAAGGAGTTGACTAGGAAAAAGTTGGTTGGCACAGAAATAGTATCCGAAACCTCTAATGAAATTAGGTTGCAGGTATTGGTGAGCTACCCAGAACTATCAGTTGAAAATGCTTTAAGACGCATGTGCATAATAGCCACCTCAATGCATAATGATGCGATGCAAGCATTGAAGAATATGGATAGGGAGCTTGCCGAGGAAGTAATCCAATTGGATGATGAAGTTGACAGATTCAGCTTCTACATAATACGCCAACTTAAATTAGCTGTACAAAATGTGAAGATAATAAGGGATATTGGACTCTCCAGCCCAAGGGATTGCCTAGGATACAGGGTAATCGTAAAATTTGTGGAGAGAATAGCTGATCACGCTGCAAGAATTGCTAAAAACGTCCTCTCACTGGAGGAAAAGCCAAGTGAATCAGTCCTCCAAACACTCTATGAAATGAGCACATTCGCCCAAAACTTATTTGAAGATGCAATAAGAGCCCTATTCAAAAAAGACTACGCCCTAGCAGATCAAGTCATATCCAAGACAAAAGCAATAGTAGCTCTTGAAGAGAAAGCATTAAAGGAGATACTATCAAAAACAAAGCAGGCAGACATCTCCAGCATAAGAATGATAACTGAAAGTATACGTAGGATAGCTGAATATGCAAGCGACATAGCAGAAATAGTCTTAAACCTAAATGTAAACCAGATAATCGCAACTTGACAAATCCACTACAACCGAGGATAACATAGATTTCAAATGCACCACCTTCCCTAAAAGAGTTATTAGAAATCTCGTCTGCGCAAAAGGATAAAAGCAATGCAGAGATAAAGGGGTATGGAGGGATTGATATGAGTCATAGGGAAATGATCCCCCTAGATGAAGCGAAAAGGGCAATTGCAAGCGTTAGCAGAAGAGTGGCATTACTACACCTCTCATATGCTAAAGCAATAATTGAAGAACTTGGGGAAGAGAGGGGTTTAGAGGTCATTGCTAAAGCCATAAAGGATTATGGTGCTAGGATAGGTGAAAAGACTAGAAGGGAAGTGATGAGCCTAGGTTTGGAGCCAACCCCAGAAAACTTTAATGCTGGAGAAAGCTATAGGCTACCCCCATTCGGCATGCACGACAAAATCGAAACGGTGAAAGTTGATAATGAGCAGAGGGTGAGAACATATGGATGTATACTTGCAAAGGTATGGCAGGAGTATGGTGAAGAAAGGTTGGGACGCCTCTACTGCTACATGGACGTATCAAAATACATGGGCTACAACCCAAACTACAAACAAATACACATAAAAACCATCCCAGATGGACACCCATACTGCGAACTAACAATTAGACCCACAACAGAAGAAGAAAGAAGAATCTTCCTAAGGGGAGAGGGGAAGGATTGGCTAAGTATAGACAAGTAACTTCCATTTACATTTTAAACTAAATGTGAGGAGGGTTAAAGAGCATGGAGGCCAACTTAATTCGAAGGGGGTTAGAGGAGCTTATTAAGAGTATTGACCTTGAATTGGCAAGAACAGAAGTTAGGTTAACGATGATTGCCGAAAAATTTGGCTTAAAATCATGGAAGGAGCTTGAGGAATTCTTTAAAAGAGGGGTAGATAATTTGGAAATTGACCTTGCTTGGGTTGAGTATCGCTACCTTAAAGACAAATATGAATCCCTATTAAAGGATAGGGAGAAGGTTTTACAGCTTCTATCTTCAAATTCCAAAAGCTAACTCCAAAAACTTCCAAACCCCCAGAATTATTAGGATTATGCCTGAAAGGATTGATGGGAGTCTTCTATTCAAACTCCTTATCCAGCTACTTAGGAGTGTTGCGAATAATATTAGAATGGTGTTTGCCAGGATTACTGCCACTATTATCCATAAAATGGGGATTCCTAGAAATGGGTAGCTGACTCCAACAGCCCCTTCATCAATACTCCCCAAAACACCAATGGCAGACAATGCTAGAAGAGATGAAGCTTTCTCCATACTCAATTCCGGCTGCTCATCTTCGAAGGCTTCTCTAATAATCCACACCCCAACACATGTAAAGACAATTAAAATCAGCCAAGCACTGAAGGATGCAACCCACCCATATATTGCCAATCCCACAAGCCAACCCAGCAAAGGCAGTAAAGCTGATGATATGGAGAATGCAACCGCCATTTTACATGCATTAACCATCAACCTCCCAAAAGTTCCACCTGGCATTAGTAGGCTTAAAGCAAAGGCAAGACCAAAATCATCCAAAGATAGCCCCAAGGACAACAAGGTAAGAGTCAAATAATCCAATGTGATCACTCATAATATTCGATTATAAACATGCCTTAAACCTTTCCCCAAATCTCCTTCAAAATACGTGTCTCATATGTCTTCCACTTTAAAGAGGATTTCAAGATGATGGAGGGAAAAAATGGAGGGTTAATTTGTGTGTTAGAAGGGTAGTTTGTACTGCTTCACAACTATGTCGTCTATCTTCAGTTTTTCTAAGATTCTTATTGGTGCTTGAAGGGTTACTTGCACTATGCCTGGTAATCTCCCTATCTCCACAGCTCCACTAACAGTTACCCTGTTCCTTACCTCTTCAATGCTCATTCCAAGTAGTTTTGAGGCTCTTATGAAGCCTTTCATAGCTGCTTCGTTTATGGTTGGCCCTGAACCTATTATCTGTATGGGTGCCACGGGCTCTGCTTCCACATTTAATTTCCTAGCTAAATTTAATATGTGATCCCACTCATCCTTCCTCCAAGGTTTAGCTATTGGTGGTAGGTCTTCTTCTGGTGGGAGTAGTATTGGGCCATCTAAATTCAAGTTCTTGATAACTGAGACTTCAACTATACTCTTGGCTGCAACGTCTGTTGTGTGTCCAGCTACTTCACCATCCCCCTGCATTGCATGGGCATCCCCAGCATAGATTCCCCCACCCTCCACCTTGACTGGAACTATTAAGACGGCACCCTCCCTAACGGAATTCACATCTAAATGTCCATCTGTAAGCTTGGTTTCATAATCCTCCTTAGTAATAGCGTAGGGATGGGGGGCATTAACAAGGAACCAGCCGAAATCACCAGCATTATGCGAATCAGGTATGTCAATTGCAGGTGTGCTACCCAACTGACCTAGGAATGGCTTCATCCTTGCCGCTAACCCCACAACATCACTCTTACCCAGCACTAGAACGGGAACTTGCTTAGAATTCTTTGGTAGAGCAGCCCACTCCCATGCATTTCTAGCTATCTCCTCAGCCATCCTCTTGTCAACAGTTATTCCAACACCTAAATCCAAATCAAACACCATTGTGTAACCATTAACCATTATGAATGGGGATGATGGAGCCCCACACTTCCTACACTTAACAGCATTATCCCCTATACCATCCACATAGAAATCTGGCCACGGCTCATTACATGAAGGACACTTCTTCATCACATAAGGGTCACCAACATAGCTACCGGGACGCGCCACATCAACACCTGAGGAAGAGGCTTTAGAAAGCACCTTCACACTCAATATGCGAACTGCTATTGCATCACCAACCCTAGCCCCATCCACAGTCACAGGGACATTGACCTCATGCCCCCCTCTTATATTGGGAGTTATCATAGGACCCCAACAACCAGGGGAAGTAACAAACACTATCATACCACCATCGGCAACAGGCCCCAGCATCTTAGCATGCGGCCCAATAATACCATTAGTCTGAACATCATTATACAATTCATTTACAACAGTCAAAAACGCCACCTGAAATATAACTTTAGCATGTGAAGAATATTTATTCTTTTGTAAATATACCATTTAGATTAATTCTTCCTCCACCTTTATCATTTGGCTTTGAATGCTACGTTTAGGTTGCTTAGTAGTGGCTTGTATGGTGTGAGTGTGGTGGTGTCTCTGTAGGCGTTGGTGAATTGCCACCCATTCTCCTCAGCCAGTTTCACTAGTTCGTGAAGTGTATATACCCTCAGTTTAAATGACATTTCATCTATGAATATTAGGTCTCTGCCAACCCTCCTATAGAATGTCCATGTATTGGTCATCACTGCTTTTAATGGGTCGAATATGGGCTTCTCTACGCAGATCAGTTCATCATCTACCTCATTGAAATAGCTTATGCCAGTTCCAAGGAGTCCAACTCTCAGTATGGTTGAATCAAAGTTTACAGTGTTTAGTATGAGTAGATATCCATTGTCACATGTGACTCTACGAATTCTCCTCAATATGTCTGCGTCAACAGATTCATCATAATACCCTATTATCGTAGTCCAGTACATTATGGTGGCATCAAACTTCACGTTCCCATTAAACTCTTCATCTATCCTCCTAGCATCACCAGTTCTAAAGTTAACTTTATCCTCAACTCCATGCATCTTCGCCTTCTCAAAGGCATCCCTAATAAACACTGGTGAAACATCCACGCCCACAACCCTATAACCCAATTTAGCTAGATTCACAGCTATCCTCCCATTACCACACCCAAGATCAAGTATTAGAGAACCCTCCCCCAAACCAAGAGACTCCAATATTCTCTTCACACCTAAAGCCTCCACATCTGCCTTCTCCCACATCTTATTAAGCACTCTAAGAAACAACTCCCCCTTATCGATGAAAACTCATTTATCCAATTCGTAGAGTTACTCAAAATGGTCACCATAAAATCAGTGTGGATCTATATAAAGACATTGTTATCTCTCTTCTTGCAACTCTCTTATCATCTGATATACTGCTTCCTTAGCCTCTCTGTCTACACCAAAAAGATCTTCCAATGGAATTATTGGGACAAGTAATATTCCCCCATCAGTCTCTATGAACTTCACACGAGACCCCTTCTTCAACCCATACTTCCTTCTAATCTCAGCTGGAATTGTCACCGTACCTTTCCCGGTTATAGTATAAATCAAATCGTTTTTCACCATACTTACATGCTAAAAGTATTCTTACAATTTAAATTTTCCCAATATTCAAACATTCCCCGCTGATAATACATGCAAAACAATAAGTGCTTCCAGCTCTTCCAAAGTTAGGCTCCTCTCCTCTCCCTCCTACCAAGTTCATCTCTGAAACACCAAACGCCTTCAAAGGGGTCGATAATTACAACGCGTAATCTGCTAAGTAGAGCATCATTTAATAGTATAAATCTTCCTCTAGTGATGTATGCATAGCTCTTCACAGGCCCTTCAACCTTATCCTCGGTTACCAGGTATATGTTGAGGGGATTTGAAAGTTTTGGTAGGAGAACTCTACTCCCATCAGCCAGCACCCTCTCAACTAGGATAACGCTAGGCTCTCCCCCCATCAACTCTCTTACAAGTTCTTGTGGAATTGCAATCTCCGGCTCTTTCCCAGCAAAACCACTATTAGCTATCCCTAAACCTTCAACGCATTTCTCACCATAGCACACTTTAATCCTCAACCTTAGAACCATGCTCCAACTCCTCTTCAGGGGGCAGGATAGCTGGCATCAGCTCTTCCACATCTTCAATAAGTTCTGGAATTAGAATAGTTAATATTTCCTCACCACTCATATATCCTATCAAGACTATTTAGAGAATGGAGAATTTAAAAAGCTTTTTTGAAGTGGCATGGAGGCGCTATGTTTTGTAGCATGTACTGATAACAGTACATTCATTAAAAGACGCACATCCATTAAACCCAGATCTTAAGAGAAACACATAATCCACATTTACTAAAAGTGCTTATTTGACGTTTAGCTAAAATATGAATATTCTGATCCTTGAGCTTTAAATACTCCATCAATAAATTGTTTATTGATAAGTATGCCAGAAGAAATTTACACGAAGAGGGAATACCAATCCATTTTGCTAAAGACTCTGGGAGACCCCCAAAACTGAGGATAATAGATTTCTTCCTAGACAACCCGTTATTCGACTTCACCAAGAAGGAAGTTATTGAAGCTCTGGGGATGAGTAAGCAAACCTTCTACAAGTACTTTGAAGATATAGAGAAGTACGGCATAGTGAAAGTTTCCAGGAAAATGGGTAGAGCAAAACTCTATAGGATAAACCTCGAGCATCCATTGGTGAGCATGCTAAGGGAATATGAAACAAAGGTATCAATGCAAATAGCGGAGGAGGAAGCCAGGAAAGTAAATGTTCCAGCAAAAATTAGTTCAACTTATATTGGGAATTGAAAACTCATACTTTGTCGCTTCTCCTTCATTTTCAACCTTACCTTTAATCCTTTCAAAGCCTTCCAACAAATAATTTTCTAACTCATTTTCCACCGACTATTCCATGGGGATTACCCTTCCCTAAACTTCTTAAGCTCATTCTCAAATAACAATGTTTATAAGCTATTCCCAATAAACAGGGGAGATATGTGAGGTTTAAGTAATGACGCAATGGACTGAGGATGAAGTTAAGAAGCTGAGTGCTGTGATATTAGAAAGAATCTATGAGGATTTAAAACCGTTGGATGCTAAGAAGATTCTATTGCTTTGTAATGGTGAAGGTGATGTTGCCTTCTGGCTTGCGGGGAAGGAAAAGGGCTTTAATGGGAAGATTATGGGATTAGAGCTTGATGAGGGATGCTTGAAAAGGAGCTTGGAAAGATTAAGGGAAAATGGGTTGGAAGGCATTGTAGAATTTCATAGAGCTGAGAAATATAGGATTCCATTTCCTGATGAAGAGTTTGATGCTTTAATCAGTGAATTCATAATATTCCCCACACCTACACCAACAGAGATAGGGCAAGTTGAGATGGCTCGTGTATTGAGGAGGTGTGGGAAGATGATACTAACAGACGTTATTGCCACAAAGAGAATTCCAGAACACGTTGGAAATGAACTCAAATCAATAGGTCTCAATTACCTATGCTATGCCACCAAAAACGACTTCAAGGAATGGATGACAAGTGCAGGCTTGAAGAACATAGAAATCGTTGATCTTACACCTCAATTAAAACAGATATGGGAAGAACGCTACCACAAAAACGCAATTCATGAGCATAAAGAAGGTTACCACTACCTCTTAAATAGTGAATTCCGCTTAGGAGAAACCGTATTCTACATTTATGTTAAGGGAGAGAAATTATGACAATAATAAAGGAATATTGGAAGCCCATAAGATCGCATCCAAAATTGCATGCATATTATATGCTTCATTAAAATTGCTGATAAAAATGTTGACCACATACATCAATAAAAAATTAGCATTAAACAACTTATGTCAGTTAGCTGATATAAGACCACTTTCGTCAGATGTGGGGGGTTGGGAGAACTTTAAGAGAGGCTGAAAACAACATGGGGATCTAGGAGATTACATGCAGTTTTAACATGGTGCGTGTCATGGGTTTTTTGTATTTTTGGAAAGGTTTATTTACAAAAAGTTTCATAGACGTAGGTGTGAAAAGTGGGGTTAGAAGAGTTAAAGGTCAGTTGAAGAGGGTTTTGAGGGAGGCTGGTATAGAGTTTAGGGAGGATGTGAAGGTTGGGGGGAGTTTGGAGTGGGTTGTGGATTTTGAGGTTCCTGGACGTGATGTGGTGATTGTATGTTGTGAAGTGGAGGGGGAAGCTTGGGAGAAGTATATTGAATGTCAAGATATAGTTGAGAAGACTGGGAAGACATGTATACTTGTGATGGCTGGTCCATGGACTACTGTGGAGATGATGAGGTTGGCTGCAATTCATGGGGTGATTATTGTGGATCATGAAGGCATGGACAAAATACCACCAATAATTCTAGGGGAAGCGTGGAGTGGACGTGTGGTTATGAAGCCTCCGAAGATTAGGGGGAAGACTCCTAGGAGAGTTGTGGAGGAATGTCGGAGGGATGTTTTGGCGTTGCTAAGTAGTAGGCCATTAACGAGGAATGAGATTGTGGAGGCTTTGGGTGGAAGGTATCCTGAAAGGACTGTGGAATGGTGTATATCTAAGCTTAGAACTATGGGGGTTATAAGGGTTTTGGGGAGAACTGCTGGTGATGGGAGGGCAATATATGCTGCCACAAACATGGAGGGTTGGGGGGAGGCTATGGAAAGGTATATGCCATCAAAAGCTTGGATTAGGGAAATTAGGAGAAGGAGGGTTATGGAAGTGTTAAGGCAGGCTGAGGGATGGATGAGCACAAGGCAAATAGCGGATGCAACTGGCATGAGCATACCGCAAACCATAGCAGTCCTAAGAAGCTTAATGGGGAGGGGAATCTTAATGCAGAAGAAGAGCGAGGGGGTCACGCTATGGAAAATTAGAGGAGGAATAATTGAAGGATTATGAGGGAGATTGCAATCGAATATGCTATTAGTGTGGGAACAGTGCATTCCCTAACCCAATCATCTAAACCCACTTTCACACCTTTACCAGCAAGTATTCCGAGAGCTACAATGTTGGCTGCGGCTCCGAGTGGAGTTAGATTGCCGGCGTAGCAAGCTGAGATGAGTAGACCCCACCATGTTGGATAAACATCTACAGCCCCCTTGAGGGAAAGGGCTATGGGGGTTATGGTCGCAATGATACTGATGTTGTCTAGGAATGGTGAAAGTGTGAAGGTGAATAATGAGAATTCTGTGAAGATTAAGAGGCTACTCCCACCAGTAACTCCGAGGATCATTTCTGCAAGCCTAGCGGTAACTCCAGTATATTTTAAAGCTCCGGCTTCGCCTAAAATGCACATTATGAATAGGAGGCTCCACCAATCCACCTCCCCCTCCACAATCTCCTTTGCATCTTCCCTATATAGGATTAGGGATAATGAGGCGCCAATAAATCCGAAGCCTAGAAGCATGGTTCCCTCCCCTAAGCCAAGGGTATGCTCCCAGAAGCTGTGGGAAGCTACACCTAGAATTGAGAAGAAAAATATCATGGCTGCGTAAACAAGCCTCCTATAATCAGTTACAAATGAAGCTGTGTCCACAATCCTGCCACTCTCCTGTAAAACCTTATTCACTGAGCTTTGAGCTTCAATCACATATGTCTCCCTCTTCCTCATGAAGTAGATGCAGAGGATGAAGACTGATAGGAGACCTATTGGGAAGCTCCACCTCAATAATTCTGAGAAGC
>NZ_JANGFQ010000034.1:0-13521 GCF_024707025.1 Candidatus Culexarchaeum yellowstonense | reverse complement strand
TTTTAGCCTAATGAATTTACTTAATTTCTCTAAAGCATCTTTTTCCTCTGGATCAATGAAATTCATTCCTTCCTTCTCAGCTGCTTTGCATAGATCTCTGTCAGAGCATACGAAGATAAAGGGTTCTTTTAAGGGTTCTAGAGTTTCCCTCAAATTTATTGCGCTTGCGAGTTGTAAGCAGTCTGCTGAAGGTAAGGCATGTTTAACTGCTAATGAAACTGCCGAAGCTACGAGTTCATCATCTACGCTAACTACGATGAACCTTTCTAGCACGTCCCTAAAGAAAAGAGAAATGGCAGCATTAAAAGCCTCCCTTGACAATTCCCCTTTTCTCAGTTTATTTGAAAATACGACAGTAAATTCCAGTATGCACCAAAAGGATATGGCAAAGGCATGCCCTTTGAGCTCAAATATCCTATCTAAAATTTCAGAGCCTATTTCTTTATGGTATCTTTTAACTATAGCTGAAGTATCGAAATAAAAAGTTGCCATTAATGCGTCTCCCTTCTTCGAAGCTCAACAATTGTTTGGCTTAAGGCTTCCTCCTCAGGAATCTCTTTTGCTAAGATTTTTCTAACTTCTTCCAAAGGCTTTAAGTACGGCTCATAATCTTTATAAAGCGCTCTAATATGCTTCTTTACTCTATTGACCCTAGTTTGATATAGACTTATCGCTATTAGATCTTCAACTCTTCTCCGAACTTCATCGTCTTTCATTAAATTCACCAACTATTAGTTAGTTTTCAGGATATATAAGTACTTAGCCCCTTTTTTGTTTCATCTTAAATATCATAATAGAGCTAGCTTTCATGAATGTCTTAGCAACTTAAGCGGAGAAATGTGTTATTGCAATCAAGTTCCTATATAGTCTCAGTTTAGCTTTAACATAATTCTATCTATATTATTCTATTGGATTTGCTTTAAACACGTTTACGTAGGTATGAAAATGTTACATAAAATTCAGTCTTAAGAAACCTTCTAGTACATTATTACTTTTGTGAGTTTAACTAATGGAATTACCTAGGGTTTTGTAATCATTCTAATGGTTGCTAGTATGAGTATTAAGCCTAATATAATTTTCAGGGTGCTTTCTGGCGCTTCAGCTGCTAGGCTAGCTCCCATGTATGAGCCTATTATTGTTGCTATGCCCATGGAGACTGCTATGATCACACCGTAACTGTTCATGTGCCCCATCTTCTGATGCTTTAATAGTCCACTGTTGATTGTTGGGATTGAGACTAGTAGGCTTGTGGTTCCCGCCATTTTTACATCCATTCCAAATAGGAACATTAGGATTGGTATTCTGAATTCCCCTCCAGCTACACCAAACATTCCCGAAATCACCCCTATCACTAAACCGGATAAGGCTGCTAGGATTGAGAGTGTTGGTTCTGTTAGTGAAACTTTTCCTATGGGCCATCCCCATAATGGTTCAGAAATTATTCTGAATCCAACTAATATGAGGAAGATGGCAAGCAGTTTCCTTAGGATTTTCGTGGGCAATTTACCTGTCAATGTAGCTCCCATATAGGCTCCAATTATGGATCCAATAGACATGGTTAAGGCTATCCATAGTGATTCTTGAGAGAATATTCCAAGTTGAAATCTTCTGAGGAATGATGTTGATACTGATAGGAGACCTATAACTAAATTTACTGCCACACTGATTAGGATTGGCAGATTTGCCACATAGAGGAAGACTGGAAGTCTAAATTCACCTCCACCCACACCTATAAGTCCAGCTACAAACCCGAATAGTAAACCGAAAAATGCACTTAAGAAGACTCTGAAGACACGGATATTCGTAGCGCACATATTGATACTTAATTGTATTGATCCAACTAATTAAGGTTGACATTTAGTTTTATGGGGGGTGTAGTATGGTTTGTGTATGAGATGATATTCATGTTAAGTGGCGTTCCTTTACAAGTAATTCCACTGGCTTATAATCGTAATTTAAACCGAAACTTCTTGGACCAATAATTTCAAGCCCCCTTGGAGTCCTCCATTCCCTTGGTCCAGGCGCCACAACTATTTTAACCTTCATTCCCACGTTAATTTTACTGTTGACAACTCCATAACCATCTTCATTTAACATTATTATTAAGTCTGGTGGCATGGCTATTGGCTCTTCATCCATCCATGCAAATATATTCTCATTTTTAACCCAAATTCTGAGTGTGCTAGATGCATGTTTCCCAAAACCCTTAACGTATACATTTCCAATTAGGAAGCCTTCAACTTCATTCAATTCATATCCATCGATAACCCCCTCGAAAATCACGTATCCATTGAGCTTCTCAGCTATTTTGGAGGCTACATCTAAACCTTTATATTTAGCTTCATCAACCACTTCACCAATCTCAATGGCTCTACTCACACTACCATTAATTGCAACTCTACGGGCAACATCAACTTTAACTGGGCTATCTATGACGAAAACTGAACCTGAAACTTGACTTGCAATCCCCCTAACAATACCCTCATAATTGTTAATTGACGAGTATTCCTTGA
Source organism: Candidatus Culexarchaeum yellowstonense (assembly GCF_024707025.1). Lineage (NCBI taxonomy): Archaea > Thermoproteati > Candidatus Culexarchaeota > Candidatus Culexarchaeia > Candidatus Culexarchaeles > Candidatus Culexarchaeaceae > Candidatus Culexarchaeum > Candidatus Culexarchaeum yellowstonense. Next base: position 11,008 of record NZ_JANGFQ010000034.1, on the reverse strand, counting down.
AGATTATGTAATCGCCATGGGGTGAAGCTATAACACTTGGGGCGAGACTTAAACCATTCAAGTAATATGTGCTATGGGTGAGTTCTGGAACGCTCCTACCAGATTGATCCCCATCAAGTAGTGGTAGATTTAGGATTGAAGCTAAATGTAGAGCTATGGCAGTATTTCCACCACCAATCTCAGTGGCCACAAACCCCTCCAACCTAAAACCCAAAACACCCTCCAAAATCCTGAGAGCTTTCAACATAACGTCCTCAGTGAAACTCTTCCTAGATGATTTGGATTTAGGGCTTGGCATACTCCCAGCAAAATATGGCGTTGCCACATAAGAATCTAAATTCAATTCATCAAAGGAGCATAATTTAAGACTCCTCCCACAATTCAAATCTTCACATAAAAGTTTAAATCCACGATCAGGATCTCCCCCACCACCAACCCCAAGAATTGTTGCACCAATAATTAGATGCCTCACATCACTATAATTTAAGAGCCTCATAATCTATCCAAATAGGATTTAACAACCATAAGTATATATGAGCTTTCATCGAGAAGATTCAATTGAAAAGTGGAGAAGTCTATAAAGGTTTGATTGCCCTACAAGTTTGGGTGATGTGATTTGAGGGTTGGATTTGAAGTTTTGGATGTTACACCACCAATAGGGGTTAGACTTGGAGGATACGCGCATAGATTGGCTAAACCATCAAACTCCATCCACGACCCACTATACATACACACAATATTCTTGGAGGGGGATGGTGGAGAAGCATTAATAGTCAGCGTGGATGTTCTAGGTGTAAGTAGAGATTTAGCTGAGGGGATTAAAGATGAAATATCCAGGAAGACTGGATTGGGGAGGAAGGCAATATTCCTAGCAGCCACACATACACATTCAGGACCTGAAACAGTAACGCCAATGTGGCCTAACACATACCCCTACACCAGTAGGGAGAAGGAGGTTTTGGAGGATTGGATTGAGAAGTTTAAGGATAGGATTGCTAGGGCAAGTTTAATTGCAATGAATAGGATAGCTAAAGCTGAAATTAGAGCTGGAACCACGAAGGCTGAGGGCTTAACATACAATAGGACGTATAAGGGTGGCTTAGTGGATGAAGATATCCCATACATATACTTCAAAACAGACTATGGGAGGATGATCCTAATGAATTACACATGCCACCCAACATGCAACACTGACTTGGGGATATCATCAGACTATCCTGGAGCCATATACAGCAAAATGGATGAGTATAAGGTTAAATGTACATTCACAACTGGAGCTGCTGGGGATATTGATCCAAAATTTAAGGGTAGAAGATACATGGATAAAATGGCTTCAAAAATAGCATTAAACGTTCTAGAAGACTTAACAAGTAAATCCATAGAACTTGAAAGGGTAGATCTCGAAATTGAAGAAGTCCATGTGAATGTGAAGTTTAAGGAGCCCCCAAGAATTATAGAAGCGAAAAGGAGGTATGAGGAAGCCTTGAGAGAGTATGGTGGAAGACTGGATGAAGAGGAGTACATGTGGAAACTACTATACGCTGAGGAGGAGTATGAAGTTGCAAAGGATGGTAGGATAATGGTTGAAACATTATTCAAAATCTTGAGGATTGGGAGGGAATTCATAATGATATCCATACCTGGAGAATTATTTGTGGAGCATGGTTTGAAGATTAAAAGCCACGCATATTCAGCTGGATATGGGCATATTATGCTATCAAACTACTCTGAAGACTACATTGGATACATACCAGACATGAAGGCATATGAGATAGATGCATATGAAACGAAATTGACTAGGTGGAGTAGGATAACACCACAATCAGCAAACGAACTAGTATCAGGAATAATTGGAATGATTAGACAAATGTAGCAAATGAAGCGTGCTTCAAGTGTAACATTCTTAAATTCATAAAGGCTTAAAGATTTATGTGGTTAAATTATGAAATTCAAAGTATTCATACCTGAACCTGAATGGCCTGAATCACATAAACTATTCGATGGAATTGCCCAAGTAATCACGGGGGAACCTGGAGTATATTATGGTGAAGAGGAACTCATAAAAGCCCTCAAAGACTGCGATGCCATAATAATAACATCACAACACAGAGTTTCAAGGAAAGTGATCATGGAAAGCCCAAAACTTAAAGTTATAGGGAAGTATGGATCCAAACCTGGACCAGACAACGTGGATTTAGAAGCAGCCACGGAGAGGGGGATTCCAGTAGTATACTCACCGGAAGCCAATTCCGATAGCGTTGCAGAATTCACAGTAACCCTAATACTATGCCTAATAAAAAGGATATGCTTCCTAGATAATGCTTTGAGGAATGGGATTTGGAGAGATAAACTCCTAGTGGATAGGAGGAACTTCACCCATGAACTTAAGGGTAAAGTTGTTGGTGTAATAGGTTTAGGAGCCATAGGGAAGAGGGTTGCAAGAATACTACAAGCATTTGGAGTAAAACTTTTAGGTTATGATCCATATGTGAAGCCGGAAGCCTTATCAGGGATAAATATAACTTTAACCAACGATCTAAAACATTTACTCAAGGAATCAGATATAGTGACAATACATGCAGCTTTAACAAAGGAAACATATCACATGATTGGTGAAGCGGAATTAAAGCTTATGAAGCCCACAGCATACCTAATAAATACGGCGCGGGGAGCCATAGTTGATGAGCAAGCTCTAATAAAGGCTTTGAGGGAGGGGTGGATAGCTGGAGCAGCATTAGACGTATTTGAAAGGGAGCCTCCAAATAGAGATAACCCACTACTACAATTGAGCAACGTAATAGTCACACCACACTTCGCTTCATGCACATATGAAGCTTATGAAAGGGAAACAGTTACAGTACATAGGGATGTGATAAGAGTTTTAAGTGGATATAAGCCAGAAAACATTGCAAACCCAGAAGTCCTTGAGAAGAGGGTGGATTTAAAAGATTATGCGTGAGGGGGGTGTAGGCTGTGAAGGGGTCAAGAATACTCTTAACAATGCTGAGGGAGTATGATGTTGAATACGTCTTCGGCTTACCAGGGGAAACAACACTACCACTATACGTTGAATGGCTGGAGTTTAAGGATGTGGGGCATGTGATGTTTAGGGATGAGAGGAATGCATGCTTCGCAGCAGATGGATATGCTAGGGTATCATATAAGCCTGGAATATGCGAAGCTCCAAGTGCAGGGGCAGCCCACATACTACCAGCAATAGTTGAGGCATATGCATCATCACTACCCATAATAGCCATAACCACAGACACACCACTACACTTGGAGAAGAGGAATATGTTAACTGGATTCAATCAAACAGCAATATTCAATGGAATTACAAAGGAAACATTAACAGTGCTGAGAGCTCAAGACATACCATTCACAATTAGAAGAGCCTTCAGAATAGCCACATGCGGTAAACCTGGCCCAGTACACATAAGAATACCAGTAAACGTATTGGAAGAGGATGCTGAAGTATCAGATTTGTATGGGCAAAGGGAGTTTATAAGATATCCAGGGCAAAGATTCACAGCAGAAGAGGATATGATTTTGAAGGCTGTGGAATTACTACTCTACAGTGAAAAGCCAATAATAGTTTGTGGTCAAGGAGTATTATACTCACAAGCATGGGATGAAATAATTGAATTAGCAGAACTCCTAAACATACCAGTGGGGACAACAATTACGGGTAAGGGGAGCTTCCCAGAAACACATCCACTATCCATAGGGGTTATTGGATCAAGAGGGGGGACAAGCTTCTCCAACGAAATCCTAAAGAATGCAGACCTAGTATTCTACGTGGGTTGCAACACAGACTATGCAGCCACAAACTCATGGACCCTACCGCCAAAAGATGTGAAGATCATACATTTAGATATAAGTGAAGCTGAAGTTGGAAACAATTTACGCACGGAAATCCCATTAATTGGAGATGCGAAATCCACCCTAAAATTGATGATAAAAATTTTGAAGACAAAGATGATTAAGGGAGCTACTAGGAGTGGATTGTTGGAGGAGTTGAGGGAGAGGAGGGCGAAGTTTGAGGAGGGGATAGCTCCAAACATAACATCCAATGAATACCCACCAAACCCAATAAGAATAATCAAAACACTGGAAAACATGCTACCAAAAGAATACATAATAACATGCGATGCAGGTGTAAGCGCAATATACACCGCAGCATTCCTAAAGGTTAAGGAGGCTGGTAGGAGGATACTATTCAACTACTCAATGGGAGCATTGGGATATGCAGTGCCAGCAGCCATAGGAGCATACCTAGCCAAACCAAAATCAACAATAATAGCATTAACTGGAGATGGAAGCTTCGGATTCACAGTTGGAGAATACGAGACACTGGCAAGATTGAATGCAAATGTGAAGATAATATTATTCAACAATCAAAGTTATGGTTGGATAAGAGCCTCCATACTATTCAAATATGGACCAAAATACTTCGAAACAGAATTCAAAAACGTAGACTACGTGAAAATAGCAGAGGGATTCGGATTAAAAGCTTCAAGAATAGAAGATACAAGGGAGATTGAGAGGAAATTGAGGGAACTATTAACATCCGAGGGGCCAATGCTACTGGAAATCCCAACCCTACCAGAAGACAAACTCACACCACCAGTCCCCTCATGGGCTGAAGAAGCCAAGAAAATGGGGATAAGATTCATCTACTAACCATAATGACATAGGGCGAAAGGCAGAAATACTGTATGGTGGCATAGGATTCCATGTGAAGCCCATAAAGATGTTATATGTGGGGGATTCAGGGGTTGTTGTAGGGCCAATAATATTTGAAAGCCCATTCATAGTGGAGATAAAGGATGTTTATTATAGGAATTGGGCAAAATACTTCATAGAAGCCATAAATGGAAGTGGAATAGAAGTAACACATATGGAATCCATAAAGGCATACAGGGAATTCCCAAGAAGCTACAATCAATTAAGGGAATACGATGTAATAATGCTCAGCGATGTATCCTCAGAGAACATAAGATTCTACCCAGAATTCTTCCCAATAGAAGAGGTAGGTGAAACTAGAATACTAAAACATGGCGAATATCTGGGAATGCCAGATAGACTTGAACTTATAAGGAGATATGTGGAGGATGGCGGCGGACTAATAATGGCTGGTGGATGGTACTCATATTCAGGTAGATTCGGTCAAGGAGCATGGTACAGAACACCGGTAGCAGAAGCACTACCAGTGGAAATCATGGAATTCGACGATAGAGTTGAAAAACCCACGGGCACACGTGTGAAAGCCATAAAACCAGAACATCCAATAATGAGGGGGATACCATGGGAAACATGCCCACCACTCCTAGGATACAACAAAGTAAAACCAAAGGAGAAATCGGAAGTTTTAGCGGTGGTGGAGAGTGGAGACCCACTAATAGTAGTATGGAGCTATGGGAAGGGGAGAAGCATGGCATTCACATCAGACCCAGTACTACACTGGGGAATAAACTTCATCAAATGGGAATACTACAAGGAATTCTGGATAAAAGCAATAAAATGGGTCTGCAAAATTGAACAATGAAAAATTGGGATCAAGCCACTCCCAACAATCTCATTCCATTCTAAAACAAATTCATAATAATAACCTTAACCAAGACCCGCAGCAAAATTATAGAAACAAAGAAAAATTAACGGAAAGCATTAGCAAATTTAGGTTCTAGATTTAAGAGTTTTATAATCGAAGCCAAACCTTCCCTCCTTTAGCTTTGAATTAATTGAGGTTCTTTGCCATTAAGAACAAGAAAGAAGTCTGTTAAAGATACTTACCTTTCTTCGAGCTTCTATATGCAGTTATGATGATGTCCTCATAATTGCTTTTACGATATATTACTACTAACACCTTATCATCCTCCCTTTTAACAGCCCTATAGAGGTCATTTAATTTTGAAATTTTGTCAAGTTTTCCACGCAAGAGAGGACTTCATATCTTGATATTTTACGCTGCTTCATTCGTTCAAGTGCATGCCTTGTAAATATTATCATTTCTTAGTCCTCAGAATGGGTAGTCCTTTAACTATGAGATCTGTTAGGTCTACCTTCTTCTTGGAAAATTCTAGGACCTCTATCCCCACAACTTCCCCTTTCTTGTTATAATCTACAATAATCCCTACTTCTATCTCCTCGCTGTCTACCACTTCATCCTCCTTAAACCTAATATAGAGTGCATCGGCTCCAGGATCATACCTCACACGGTATTCCTGCATATGACCCATTAACGGAATGTGGCTAAAGCTATATAAAAGCGTATATGAAACAGGAGCTGGCTTGATTACGGGTTTAGAAAGTTACATAAAGCATACCAAAGAATTTTAGGTTAAGATATTTTGCGTAGTTGGATAATGAAATTTCCGACTTTACGCTCTACATCTACAAGTTAACCGACCATACAAATGTTGATCGTGCCGTCACTTTTTAGGTCCCTTTCAAAATATCATGATTATATATTTGAATTTGGAGAATAATTTACACATGTAAAGTGTCGTTCCGAAGATAATGATCGTAATCTAAAAAGGGACATTAATAAACACAGTGAATGATGGTTATTTCTGACCCCTATTCACTTCTTTCGCTAATTCTCTCGGATCTACTCTTTTAACTCCAGGTATTCTATCATAAATTGTGTCTGTGGAAATTATAGTCCTATCTGGGTCTGAGAAGAGAGCTGTAGCCGCATAATATGCATCAAATATTGAGCTGAGATTGTATTCGAGCATTAGTGACATAGCCGCAAGGATGATTTCTGTAGTCGCTGGAATCCAGTACAAGTTATTTATGTTTGTAAGGGCGACAACCTTGTTTAGCAGAGTCTCCAAGTCGATGCCAAGCTTGACGGAAACATAGTAGAGTTCATGGATAACCTCACAGCTGGCGCTAAGCCTTATCATCCCGCTATTAGCTGCGCTTAGTATTGAATCCGCGTAGGGCTTTAACCAATCCCTCTCCTTCACGTGGGCTAAAACAATGTCAGTTTCAATCAGCAAACCCCCTTCCTCCTCAACTTATCCTCAACTTCTTTAATTGCTTGAGACTCAGCTAGAGATCTAAGTTCCCTCTTATCTTTTTCGGTGTGCAACCATGATGAGCTTGCTTCAATAGGTTTTGGAGGTATCTTTAACAGGACAATCCTCCTTCCAACTGGGATAATGAGAAACCTATCTCCAGGCGTCGCTATATCCTTTGGCAACTTTATCCTACCCCTATCATCCGCTTTAACCACATACGCCAATTTCATCCCCATTTCTTCTTTATTTCCCCAGAAATATAAATATATCCCCATTCATAAACAATCGAATATTAAGAGTATACGACAATAGAAATGACAAGAAATTCTACGTAAAATCTGTAGCTACAAATTTACAATCGATTTCCTTAAGACATTGAGGCAAATACATTTTAAGGAAAAGGAAATTTTGTGATCTAAAAAGACTTAAATAATTTGAGAACGTCTTTTATCATTAATGGAGAAACATTTAGATATTGCCAAAATTATCTCGGAAAGGGTAAGTGTAATCGCGGAAAAGTATGGGATAGTGTACGCGATACTATTCGGCTCCATTGTGGAGGGTAGGTTCATTAAGGGTGAAAGCGATATTGACTTAGCAGTAAAGGTAGATAGATTAGATAAGAGTGAACTCTTCAACTTCCTGAAGAATTTTATAAGGGAAATGGAAATGGATAATCTCGATGTTGTAGTAATAAACTTTGCTCCATTCAGCTTAAACCATGAAATCTTAATGAAGGGGAAGGTTATCTTCTGCAAAGATGAAGATGAACTATTCGAGGATAGGCTTAGAATCATAAAGTTGTATGATGATTGGCTCCACTTCTCCAAAGTATTCGAAGAGAGGGAACTAAGGAAATTGATGAAATAAAGCCAAACATGCATAGCCATTTGATCTATTAAGCTAAGGATGCGAATTAATCATATGTTTTTATGGCGTTATTGTGGAAGTGTTTCGTGCGATAGGTGGTTCACGCAATTTTGATGTTTAATATTATTCAACGAATATCCTCTGCTTTATCGCCGAAATTGTAAAGAACGTTGCATAAACTATGACTATTATAGTTGGTATGAATATTGGAATTCCAATTCCTGTACTTATCCCTACCAAATGTAGTGCTACCAGTTTTAAGGATACTGTTGGTAGGAGTATGCTTATCAGCTGTATGCTGGGGGGTAGAATAGATATTGGGTATATTACTGGTGGTAGTATTATGAGGAGTAAGTTTAGGAGATTGGCGGTGCTGGAGATTTTAAATGGGTCTGCAAGTTTACTATATACGTAGAGACCGAATGTTATTCCAGTAATCCATGCCACTATTATTGATGCTATTAAGAGTATTAGTGATGCTGGATTTATGCTTGATATGAGTATCATGATTACAGTTACTATGGTTGCTGGTAGCACTATGATTATTAAATGTGCCAGTGCAGCTGCAATTGCAAATTCTATTGGTTTTAGGGGGCTTGCTATGAACATATCCATTAACCTCCACGCCTTGTAGGAGCCGAGCTTCCTAGCTAATGCAAATGAACCAGAACTCCACGCTATAACTATGAGAATGCCTATGAGGGATTCAACCCCTCTCCCAGTTCCAAGGTGAACTATCATAAACATTATTAGTGGTATTATTAAGTCGCTTACAAATGCTAATGGCTCCTTCAAGTAGCTACGAGTCATAAATACTGTTGCACCAATAACTCTATTTATCGCCACAACCCTTCACCCTCATTATGAAGAGATCTTCAAGCGATGTGCTTTTCACAGTGAAACTCAATCCACGATCCACCAAGAACCCTAACAGTTTAGACAATTCAGCATCACTCTCCACATATATAGTCTTCCCCTCATCAGTTTCAATGAAGCTAACATCAATTTGGCTTATATCAGCAAACTTCTCCAAAACCACCTTATACCTATACTTAACTTTCCTTAATAGTTCAAGTGGATTACCCATTTCAATGATTCTACCTCTATTTATCATTATTAATAGATCACTCAAAACTTCAGCTTCCTCCATGTAATGTGTTGTTAAAAAGATTAGGGAATTCTTGGAAACTTCCCTAAGAACACTCCAAACACCCCTCCTAGCCAATGGATCTAAACCTACAGTGGGTTCATCGAGGAAGTATATGTCGGCGGGGACGGCCAATGCAGATGCTATGAGAACCCTCTGCCTCATACCACCACTAAGCTTTGCACAAACCCTATCCCTAACATCCCACAACCCAACCTTCTCCAAACTCTCCCCCGCCAACCTTACAGCATCACCCTTAGGCAACCCCCTACTCCTAAGATACCAGTATACATGCTCATATGGAGTTAAATATAATTCTGGACATGCATCTTGTGGAACTAGCGATATACGTTTCCTCACATTCTCATACCCACTATTCACATCAAACCCCAAAACCTCAACACTGCCACGAGTAGGCTTAATAAGAGTTGCAAGAATCTTAACTAAAGTGGTCTTACCAGCACCATTAGGACCAACCAAACCAACAATACCCCCACTATCAATGGAAAACGAAACATCATCAAGAGCCACAACACCCCCAGAATACACTTTAACCAAACCATCAACGAAAATGTAATTCGTCAAGAAATTCGCCTCTAAAAGGTATAATATTTAAGCTATTTATAAGAGTTAAATCTCAATTAACATTAATAGATTGGGATTACTATGCCTCGAACCATGCGTTCACATGTTTTAGTTCTCAGCATCATACCCATCATATTCAATGCCATCCTCACCCCAGCAATTGTAATGATCCTCGTTGGGTTTAGAGAGTTTGCTGGGAAACCAGTATACTACATATTCCTCTATGGACCATACCTATGGAGCATATATGACGTTGCATTTGCATATCTAGCATACATATTCCTTAAAAGTGAAGGTGAAGATGTTAGGGGGATTCTTGGTGGAGTACGGGATAAACCATTACCATCAATACTCATAGCCATAGGATTAATTGCCATATCCATGACACTCAGCTACACACTATCAACAATGTTTAGAGGTAATGGTGATGGAAACATCCTCAAAATGCTACCACCATTCACAACATTATACCTAGCCACCATAGGCTCCATGATCGCGGGGATATGCGAAGAATTCACTTGGAGAGGATACATATTAACGAGACTGGAGAAAATTACAGGTAAAACTGTAATGGCAATTCTAATTCAAGCAACCCTATTCGGCTTATACCACGGATTCACAATAAACGCAATATACACAACAATCTTCGGAATAATAACAGGCACAATATACACAAAAACCAGAAGACTAATACCAATAATGATGGGACACTGGCTCAACAACACCATAGGCTTCACAATAACATACCTCACATAAAACCACAAACCCAAAATCCAAACCCTCCCTTTCAAACCCCCATTTAAGATTCAAAAAGACAATAACAAGTGATATATGAAATTATCTTGCTTTCAATTCCCTTTATGGGGTTCGTAATTCCAATTGAAGCTGCAGCCAACCCGCCATATAAGGACTTTCAATTCCCTTTATTGGGTTCCTTGATGATGTGGGGGAAGCCCCCACATGAAAGCCATCTAACCTTTCAATTCCCTTTATTGGGTTCCTTTCAGAATCGAAAAACTCACAATACTCTCCACATTCACTTTCAATTCCCTTTATTGGGTTCAACTTTTTTTCCTTTTTTTATGGGGGGATTTTTATGGATTACTTTCAATTCCCTTTATTGGGTTCATCAAACGTGAAAAAGAGCAAATAGTTGAAGATGAATGGACCTTTCAATTCCCTTTATTGGGTTCCGATATTATTTTTCTCTTTTTGGGTTTTTAAGGTTTTTGGCATGATTAATTCAGAAGCCATCATGGCACAGGTAGAACTTGTATAAGACTGATGATTTTTGCGCCAGTTGATGGTGAGGTTTATGGTGAAACTATTCGTGGAAAATTCGACTTTTGTCTAAAAGTATATCGACAATTTATAGTTA
>NZ_JANGFQ010000033.1:0-13523 GCF_024707025.1 Candidatus Culexarchaeum yellowstonense | reverse complement strand
GCATAAAAGTTAAGGGGGTAGAGGAACTAGTAATACTGACTGGAAGCCAGCAAGGATTGGATCTATGGGCTAGAATTCTACTCAACCCTGGAGACATAGTATTTGTTGAAGCCCCAACATATCTAGCTGCACTAAACGCCTTTGCACCATACCAACCAAAAATAATTGGAATACCATTAGATGAGAATGGTATGAGAACAGATGTATTGGAAGAAAAGATAAAGGAGAACATTAGGAGGAAGAGGAAGATAAAGTTCATATATACAATACCCACATGCCAAAACCCATCAGGATACTCCATGAGCCTTGATAGGAGGAAGCACCTAATGGAAATAGCATCAAAATACGACCTCCTAATATTGGAGGATGACCCATACAGCTACTTCCTATACGAGAAGGTTGAAACAACACCATTAAAATCCATGGATAATGAAGATAGAGTGGTATTCATGAGCACATTTAGTAAAATGATTGCACCAGGACTTAGAGTGGGATGGATGGCTGGAAACGAGAAGATAATAGAGAAGATAATATTGGCTAAGGAAGTTGCAGACTTATGCACATCACCACTAAGTCAATATATAGCGGCAGAAGCCCTTAAAACTGGATTAATGGAAAAGCATCTACCAAGAATTAGGGAAATTTATAGGGAGAAGAGGGATATAATGATGAACTCCCTCGAAACATACATGCCAAAGGGGTCTAAATGGGTTAAGCCTGTGGGGGGAATGTTCATATTTGCATGGGCTCCAGAGGGGGTTGACACAGAACTAATAGCTCAAAAAGCAATAGAAAAGTATAAGGTTGCATACGTCCCCGGAAGACCATTCTACCCAGATGGATCCGTTAGGAATGCCATGAGACTAAACTTCACATACCCATCAAAGGAGCAAATAGTAGAAGGAGTGAAGAGGCTTTCACAAGCAATAAAGGAAGAGATCAAATGACATAAATAAAACATCAATGGTTGTGAAATTGAATGCATGAATGGGCCCTTGCAGAAGCTGTGGTAATGTCTACATTAAGAATTGCAAAGGAAAGAGGGTTAAGGGAGATAAGGGAAGTTGCTATCAAAGTTGGGGAGCTACAGCAAATAGATATTGAAATATTCAAATTCGCACTATCAGAACTGAAAAGGGAAAATAATATGGAAAATGTGGAATTCAAGATAGAGATCGATGAAGCGGAAATGATGTGTAGGAAGTGTGGATATAAGTGGAAGTTTGGAAGTGAAGGTTTAAGTGAAGATGTTAAAGAGGCTATACACTTCATACCTGAAGTAGCCCATACATTCATGAGATGCCCAAAATGTGGAAGCCCAGACTTTGAAGTAATAAGTGGTAGGGGGGTTTGGATAGAGAGCATAAGTGGTGTGGCTTGATGGATCCAAGGATAATTGCAATAAATGAACGTGTGAAAAGCATTAGAAATGTCATAGCGGTGGTTAGTGGGAAGGGGGGTGTGGGTAAAAGCATAATTTCAACAATAATGGCGCTACAACTCTCCAGAATGGGGTATAAAGTTGGATTACTAGACACAGACTTCACAAGTCCATCCACACACATAATACTAAACGCAGAGGAATTAACGCCAAAGGAGGATAGGGGGGTTATACCTCCAGAAATTCATGGATTAAAGTATATGACAATCACATACTACACGAAAAATAACCCAACACCATTGAGAGGCATAGATGTATCCAATGCCCTAATAGAAATATTATCCATAACTAGATGGGGGGATCTGGATTACCTAATAATAGATGCACCCCCAGGAATAAGCGACATCATACTAGATTTACTGAGGATAAATTGGAGGATAAAATTCATAGTTGTAGCAACACCATCAAAGCTAGCCCTAGAAACAGTTAGAAAACTCATCAAATTACTGGAAGAGCAGGGTGGGGATATAATTGGGATAATAGTGAACATGGTCATGGGAATTGTGACCACTGAATATAGAGGTTTGGGTAAAAGAGTTTTGGTGGAAATACCATTCCAGCAAGACTTGGAAGATAAAATTGGAGATGTTGAGGAACTATTGGAAAGCATGATTGGAAGGAAGGTGGAGGAAGCTTTAAAATTAATAGTTGAAGAATCTCCTTAAATCAGTCTGCTTCTCCATAAATGAGAAATCAATATTCTTACCAAACCTCACCCTCATACCATCCCTCGCAGCTATAGTTGGAACTCCAGTTTCATTCTCAATCCACTTAGCCTCAGAATCAGGGCTCTTCATAATCATGTGCATCCCAAAGTGGGTTATTATAGCCTTCTCAGGCTTAACCTTATTAATAATTTTAGCGGCATCCACGCTGGTCATATGCCCCTCCCAAGGTTCACCTCCAGGCCTCAATACTGAGAGTATAATTAGCCTAACACCACCATAATATTCAGCAACATCATCGAAATATTCTGAGTCAGGCATGTAGGCGAAATCCCCATACTGAGTTTTAAATCTAAAACCAACAGTACTTGGATCACTATGAACAGCTTTACAAACCTTAACCTCCAAATCACCTATAATCACCGAAGTACCGATCTTAGCCTCATAAACTTCTGAAGGTATTGATTGATGATACTTAGATAAAACCTTCTCACAAACCTCATTACCATAGAGGACACTTGTGGAAGCCAGTAAAATACCCCTCCTCCTAGTTGTACCCTCACTCATAGCTTCAATCATAACAGCAGCATCATTGGAGTGATCTGGATGAGCATGCGAAACAATTATCCCATTTATTTTACGTGGATCCAAACCCATCTCAATCGAGTAAACCAATGCCCCTGGACCAGGATCCAAATGCACATTAGACTTAGAACTAATAATCCTAATTCCACCAGTCCTCCTCTTCTGAGTTGCCATTGAAAACCTTCCACCACCAGTCCCAAGGAAAATTATCTCGACAAACAAATCAATCACAATTAAATTTATGAATTAAAATATGAATAATAGCTTTACCATTATATATGGTGGTGGAAATCCATGAATAAAGATGAGATTTACGAGAAATGCTACAATGAGATAATGGGGAGAGTTAAAGGCAAAGAGATTGTGGAGAAGATGAGGATAGTTTGCGAAGTTATGAAGAAGAATATCCCATACTACTTCTGGGTTGGATTCTACATTCCAAGAGAGGAATATCTGGAGCTAGGTCCCTCAATGGGCCCCCCTGCATGTGCAAGAATAGCATATACGGGGGTATGTGGGACAGCATATAGACGTAAGGAAACAATAGTGGTTCCAGATGTGGATAAGTTTCCAGGGCACATAGTATGTGATCCAAGATCTAAATCCGAAATATCAGCGCCAGTATTCAATTCAAGGGGGGAGGTAATAGCTGTATTTGATGTCGATAGCGATCAGCTGGGAAGCTTTGACGAGAAAGATAAAGTGTGGGTTGAGAAAATATTAAGGGAAGTCTTCACAGAACTCTAAATGTAAATCATCATACACGACGCCCAACCCTACTCCACACCAATTCATTTTTGAAGGTATAGTTCAGGTCTCCTTTGAGATAGTAATGGTAGACTTCTCCTAACATCATTCAATCTATCAATACTTATATCACTATGTATCATTACACCCTCACGTTCACCAGCATCCGCCAACACCACGCCATATGGGTCAACTATACAACTCCTACCGCAAAATCTCGGCTGAGTTTGATTTGCCATAACAACATAAATTCCATTCTCTATGGCTCTAGCCAAAATCATAGTTAATAGATGAACCTCCTTTAAAACCCCACCATACCATGCTGAGGAAACGCAAAGCAGTGTGCACCCATCAATAGCTAGGCTTCTGGCAGCCTCTGGAAAACGAATATCATAACATATTAAAAGACCAACATTGAAATCACCCAATCTAACAGGTTTAGCCAAAGAATCTCCAGGAACTATGTAATCAGATTCCCTAACATTAAATGCATCGAAGAGATGTGTTTTACGATAAACTGAAAGTACTTCACCAGAACTGGATATCAAAACTGAGGTGTCATAAACCCTCCCAGCCTTATCATTGGACTTCTCAGAAAAGTTCACAACAACATTTACATTACAATCCCTCGCTGAACGCCTAATTTCACCTAAAAATCCCCCATCAATATACTCCGAATGCTTCAATGAATCCTTATCCAATGGGAAGAACATGGAATACTCGGGGAAGACGATGAGTTCAATACCAAGTTTAGATGCATACTCAATGTAACTCAAGATCCTCTTAAGATTCTCATCTTTAGATCTACTGGCATTAAATTGTACAGATGCAACACGCATATAAATGCCACTGATTACACTTATATTTACCTAGAAATAAGTTTATTGTGATATCCATGAGGATCTTATTAATCCATGCTGAAAAGTTTTGGTGGAAAGTTACAAAACCTGTCAGAATACCCATCAGAGACGAATTAACAAATGAGAATAGGGAGGGGGAGGAGGAAAACGTCTTAGTAGCCTTCACATGCGTAGAATCAATAGATGAAGAGAGGATTGAGGAGAAATGCTTGAAAGCTGTTGAATCAATAATGGAGGTATCCTCAAGGATAGGGGTAAAGAAGGTCGTAGTATATCCATATGCACATTTATCCAATCAATTGGGAGACTTAGAAGTAACAGTTAAGGCTCTGAGGATGATTACGCAAAATTTGATGGATAAGGGGTATCAAGTAAAGCAATCGCCATTTGGTTATTATAAGGAATTCATGTTACACTGTAAAGGACATCCATTATCAGAATCCCTTAGAGTAATATGAAAAAAGGCTACGAATAAAAAGAATGGGTGTTGAAGCAGTCAATTAAAGTTCACAATTTAGTTCACTCAACCTTTATCTCGTACCCCTCTTCCCTTCGACCCTTCTCCTTCTCCAATTTCAACTCTAAAACTCCATTCTTATAGCTTGCTTTAGCACTCTCCTTCTTAACCTTAGCGGGCAATGTTATCTCCTTGTAATACTTCCTATCCCCTGTTTGAGCGCTGACGATGAGTCTATCATCATCAATCCTAATCTTTATATCCTCCTTATTCACTCCAGGCATTTCCACAATCACAGTTACAGTCTTCTCATCCTCATAAACGTCTGCCAGAGGCTCCCTCTCCTCCTCAATCGTTGGTTTACCATAAAACTTCTTCACATTACCAAATTCCTTTATTGTGGGTTTACCATCAGGACCTATGCTTATTGAAAATCCATATATGAATGGCCCCCTAATCCCCCTCTTCTCCAAATCTTCAAATTCCCTTTCAATTTGCTCGAAAAGCTCATATGGTGTGGGTATGGAGAATCTCCTATTAATCTCCTCAAAGAACTCTCTAAACCACCTGTCAAAGGGGTCTTCCCATCTCTCCCATCTCCTCTTGCCAGACATTTATCATCACCAATTAATATGTTAATGAGATTGTTGAATAAATATTTAGCTACTATTATTGTTGCGGTCACCACTATCCTTACCTAAAGCCTCAACGACAACTTCCTCACTGATCTGTGTAGTGTAAAGTTTGTAGTAGAATCCCTGTTTATGCATGAGCTCTTCATGTGTACCCTCCTCTTCAATTACACCATTATGTAACACTATTATCCTATCCCAATCCCTAGCCAACGTCAATCTATGGGCAATTATTATTGCAGTCCTATTTTCAAGGAGCTTCCTTATGGCATACTTAATCATGTACTCAGTTTTCGGGTCAACGGCACTTAAAGCTTCATCTAAGACTAGTATTGGTGGATCTTTAAGCATAGCCCTAGCAAAGGATATCAATTGCCTCTCCCCAGTGGACAGCTTCCTACCAGCCTCACCAGCATCGGTATAATACCCCTTTGGAAGCCTCATAATAAATTCATGAATTCCAAGCCTCTTGCAAACATCAATAACTTCATCATCAGTGGCATCGGGCTTACCAATCCTAATATTATCCATTATAGTTCCCCTAAATAGGAATGTATCCTGTGGAACGAAGGCTATCTGCCTCCTAAGAGACTCCTGTTTAACCCTCCTAATATCAATACCATCAATACTTATCGAACCACTCGTAACATCATAAAATCTGGCAAGCAAGTATACTAGCGTAGTCTTCCCAGAACCCGTTGGACCAACTATAGCAATTTTCTCACCGGGCTTAATATGGAGGTTAATATTCTTGAGTACAGGAACCCCCTTAACATATTCAAACCATACATTCTCATACTTAATTTCCCCCTTAACCCTTGGAAGTTCAATGGCGTCAGGGGCATCCTTAACATCCACCTCACTCTCCAAAACATTGAATATCCTGTCTGAAGCAGCCAATGCAGCTTGTAACATATCGTAGAAGTTGGTTAACTGCATTATTGGATTCATGAATCTAGTTACATAAGCTAAGAATGCTACAAGAATACCAACCTCAAGCCTACCCTGAGCACTTAGAAAACCACCATACAATAATACTACGATCGTGCCAATATTACCAATAAAGTTTATTGTAGGCCAGAATATAGCCATCAACCTTCCAGCTTGAAGTTGAGCTTCAAAATGCTCAGTGGCACTCATTTGAAATCTAGCTTGAGAATCCTCCTCCCTACCAAAGGCTTGAATAACCCTAATGCCTGAAACACTCTCCTGAACCCTAACAGTCACCTCAGCTATCTTCTCCCTAGTTCTACGATAAGCCTTCCTAAACTTACGACTAAAGACGTATGCTATCAATAGCATTACAGGTAATGTTAATAGCGTAACCAAGGTTAATGGAACATTCAATAGGTACATGGCAATGATTACGCCAATCAACGAGAATATATCACTGATAATGTTAAATATCCCTGAAATAAATGAATCCCTCAATATTGAAGTATCATTTATGACAATGGATATTAAGTCTCCAGCCCTCTTATAATCATGATATTTGAAGGATTGAAACATTATCTTCTCCATCAACTTATTCCTCAAATCATAAATTAACCTCTGACCAACCCATGATATCGCATACCCTTGAACTGCCATCGCAGCCCAATTACCAACCATAACCAAAAGATATAACATTGATATCCGCAATAAACCATTCATATCTCCAACCATTATGTAATTGTCAATGGCTAAACCCAAGAGATATGGGGAGAATAAACTTGTAATGGAAGATGCTATCACACATACAACTATCACGAACATTGCAAACTTATATGGAAGCATATGTTTAAGCAGCTTCCTCAAAAGTATGCTGGCAGGAGTTTCAGCCTTCTCATCACCATACCTCCACATACCATGAGGCCCGCCGAACCCCATCACACACCACCATCCTTACTTCCAACAACCTCAGCTTCAACTTCACCTAAAAGCTTCTCCAATTCAGCCTTCTGCTTCGCATAGAGCTCAACGTATATGCTGTAGTATAATCCACGTTTAGCCATTAACTCATCATGAGTACCCTCCTCAACCACTTTACCATCATCTAAAACAATAATCCTATCAGCCAACATTATTAGTGGAAGCCTCTGTGTAACTATAAAGACTGTGTGATCTTTAAGTATACCCTTAATATCATCAATGAACTCCCTCTCAGTTTTAGCATCAAGATTAGATGTTGGATCATCCAAAATTATTATCTTTGCACCAGCCACCAATGCCCTAGCTATCGTCAACCTCTGCTTCTGCCCACCGGAGAGGGTTACCCCCCTCTCACCGATCAACGAGTCATAACCATTGGGTAGAGAAGCTATGAAATCATGTAACTTAGCAATCTTCGCCGCCTTAACTATTTCATCCATAGAAGCTTCAGGCTTAGCCAATGATATGTTATCCTTAAATGAACCAGCAAATATGAATGGCTCTTGTGAAACTATAGCCACCTGCCTCCTAAGAGACTTCAACTTCACATCCCTAACATCATAACCATCAATCTTAACGCTCCCTTGCCAAACATCATAGAATCTTGGAATTAAACTTATCAATGTACTCTTACCCGAACCCGTCCTACCAATAATTGCAACCTTCTCACCAGGCTTAACATGCAAATTAACACCCTTCAAAACAGGCTTATCCTTAACATAACCAAACCACACATTTTCAAATACAACTTCACCCTTAATTGGTGGAAGCTCAATGGCATTGGGCTTCTCATAAACCTCCGGAACTCTATCAATAATGTCGAATAGACGTTTAGCTGAAGTCATGGCTATGGAAAACATTCCAATGAAAGAGCCAATGAACGTTACCGGCCTCATTAGGAGGAGGGTATAAGCATTAAA
This sequence comes from Candidatus Culexarchaeum yellowstonense, assembly GCF_024707025.1. NCBI lineage: Archaea > Thermoproteati > Candidatus Culexarchaeota > Candidatus Culexarchaeia > Candidatus Culexarchaeles > Candidatus Culexarchaeaceae > Candidatus Culexarchaeum > Candidatus Culexarchaeum yellowstonense. Next base: position 5,305 of record NZ_JANGFQ010000033.1, on the reverse strand, counting down.
TGCAGCTAAACCTCCAACGGTGAAAGAACCATTAATTATATCTAAACCCCCCACGTATAGTATTGTGATATTAGCCAAAACCAGTAGTAAAGGACCCAATCTACCATACAGTGCATCCACCTTAGCTATACGAACATACAATGAGAATAACTTTTCATTCTCAACATTAAAGGCATTAAGCCTATAATTTTCAACTGAGAGAGATTTCACAGTCCTAAATCCAGTAATATTGTTATCAGTTATTGCCGTTAAAACTCCAAGTTGATTCCTAGCCTCCATATTCAATGGTCTAACGATCATGTTATATCGAATACTAACCAACATTATCCCAAGCATATATAACCCGACTATCACTGACAACTTCGGATTCATACTCCACATATATCCAATAGCTAGTGATGCTAGGAAGACCGTTGAAATGAGATTTCTAAATGGGAATGATAGGAATCTAGCAACCCTCTCAACATCATCAGTAATTCTTGAAACAAGTTGCCCTATGGGAACCTCATCGAAGAAGGAGAATGACTGCCTCTGAACAGCCCTAAACACATCATTCCTAAAATCCAAAGCCACCCTCTGCGAAAAGAGCGTATTATAGTATCGTTCAAAGAAGGCTGCCACACTGGAAAGTACGCCCACAACCACTATCAAAACCACATATGAGAGGACTGTTTTGAAATCCCCCTTCATAACCCCATTATCAATGGCACTACGCATAAAGGATGGAGCTATCGTAGTTAATTGAGAACCTATAAACATTGCAGCTACGGATACTAGAAATGCCTTCCAATACCTCCTTATATATGGAGTTAACCTAATGAAGGTTTTAATTGAAATATACTTCTCGGAACCCCCACTCATCCCCAATCCCTTCCTACACTGAAATTGAAATTCGAATTAAAGATTATAGTAGATAGTTTAAAGTTGGATATAAATGTTTTGTAAGTGAATTCAGCCCATAATTTTATGAAGATATGACCCACCATATTTATAGGCTATGGAGCACGAGCCTTCGGAGGAGACCATGCAGGGACCAACAGGATTCTCTGGGGTGCAAGCTTTAGCGAATAGTGGACATTCCCAAGGCATTATCAACCCCCTAAGAACATCGCCACATCTACATCCAGGAGGCATGGTGTAGTCAGCTTCAACCTCAACATCAAACCTAACCCTAGCATCAAAACTCGAGAATTCATCCTTCAATTCCAATCCAGATTTAGGTATGAAACCAATACCACGCCAATATGCATCTGAAACCTTGAAAACAGTATTCATTAATTCAATGGCCTTAACATTCCCCTCAAATCTAACTGCACGTGTATACTCATTCTTAACAGTATATTCACCATCATTGATCATGTCTATTAACATTGCAACCCCCATAAGCACATCCAAAGGCTCAAATCCAGCTATAACCATTGGAACCCTCTTGGAGTATGCTATATCCAAGTATGGTTTAACACCAATTATCGTTGAAACATGCCCTGGACATATGAAACCATCAATCCTAATTTCACCTAGATTTAATAGGTATAGCATTGCTGGGGGGATGAGTAGATGTGTTGGAATTATTGAGAAGTTCTTTGGGGGATTCGATAATAGCATGGCTGCAGTTGATGGAGCAGTAGTCTCAAACCCTATGGCGAAATGCACAACCTCAAAGTTTGGATTCCTCCTAGCCAACTCCACAGCATCATGTATACTGTAAACCACCTGAACCCTCCCACCCATACCCTTAGAATCCATTAGGGAGAACTTCGACCCCTTAACCCTAAACATATCCCCAAACGTTGTCACCAAAACATTATCCATGAGAGACAATTTAACAGCCAAATCAATGTTAACTGGAGATGCAACACAAACTGGGCATCCTGGTCCAGCCCTCAAATCAACTTTCGGTATCAGCGACCTTATACCTGAATGCGTTATAGTGTATTCATGTGTACCGCATACATGCATAATAACATATCTATCCCTACTGCAATGCTCATTTATATACTTAGCCACTTTCAAAGCTAAACTCCTATCCCTAAGAATCATATGTGAATCCAACGATCACTCCACTCCAAAATTAAGCCAACTCAGGTCTCTTAAGTTTAATTCGAACTTCCCTCAACCTTTCACCTATAGTTTTAACGAAATCCTCAGGAAGCTTTTGGAATATTGGTTCAGGCTTATTTATTACATGCCCCTCCCTCAAATTGGCTTTTGAAGCTTCATCCCAACCAACATTATGGACTGAACCGCCCAAATTCAAGTATCCCCAAACCTTCTCAGCAGAGTGTGGCATGAATGGAGCCATGAGTATTGCAAGCGACTTAACAACGTTTGCAGCAACCCACATGGTTGTGGATGCAGACTTATAATCCTCCTTAATAGACTTCCAAGGAGCCTTATCATTTAAATACTGATTCCCAGCTGAGGAAAATTCCAGTAAAGCTTCAGCTGCAGACTTCAATTTAAAATTCTCAATCAATGATCCAATATTCTTTGGGGCGAAGCTCAACTTGCATAGCATAGACTTATCACTATCATCGAAATCGTATGCTTTTGGAATCTTTGCATCAAACCTACTATATATGAAGCTTAGAGTTCTATGAATGAAGTTTCCAAGATTATCATTCAACTCAGAATTCACAATCCTATAGAATGAATCCCAAGTGAAGTTTAGATCCCTAGTTTCAGGTCTCATCAAGATCAATGCAAACCTCCAGTAATCTGCAGGGGCTATCTCAAGAGCTTCATCAATCCAAACACCAACCCCCCTACTCTTACTGAAGGTTTGACCCTCAAACATTAAGAATTCCACTGAGGATATCTGCCATGGCAAAACATACCCCTCACCTGAAGCCATTAGCATTGCTGGAAGTATTATGGCATGGAATGGGATGTTATCCTTCCCAATGAAGAAAACTGTCTTAGAATCACCATCAACCCAATATTTAAGCCACTCATCCTCACATCCCTTCCTATGGAAGTACTCCTTAGTGGCTGAGAGATATCCCAGTAGAGCTTCAAACCAAACATATATAGTTTTCCCAGAAGCCCCTGGGAATGGTGCAGGTATACCCCAAGAATTATCCCTAGTCACAGATCTAGCCTTCAACCCCTCCTTAAACCACATCTTACAATAATTCTTAACACTATCAGAGAATAGGTTATGCTTCATAACGAAATCCATAAGCTTATCGGAAAGCTTTGGGAGATCGAAGAACCAGTGCTTAGTATTTTTAATAATTGGTTTAGAACCGCAGAAGACGCAATGTGGATCTATGAGATCCAACGGGTCTAGTATCCTATTACATGTGGGGCATTGATCACCCCTAGCCCTAGGCTCGCCACAATGTGGACATACACCCTCAATAAACCTATCCGGCAGGAAAATGTTGCAATTAGGACAGAAGGGGAGTGAAACCTCCTTCTCATATATGTATCCATTCTCATACAATTTCATGAAGAAGTTCTGCACAAAATTTATGTGTATCTCATTCTCAGTCCTAGTATAATTATCATAGCTAACGCCAAGCCTCTCATACAATTTAACAACATAATTATGCAATTGATCTGTAAGCTTCTTGGGGTGAATTCCAAGCTTCCTAGCTTCAACCTCAATGGGCGTACCATGCTCATCAGAACCACTAACGAAAACCACATCTTCACCCTTAGCTCTAAGATACCTTGCAAAGACATCTGGGGACACTATACATGCAACCATAGTCCCAAGATGTGGAAACGCGTTAACATAAGGCCAAGCCGCGCATACAACCCATCTACCCACCAATACATCCCTCCCAATATATCATCTAAATGATTCCACTTAATTAAAATAAAGAGTGTGTAGGTAAGTAAAAAACTTGTTGCTATCCTCTCCTAGCTTCCTCCATCAATTTAACCTTAAACCTAACTTCACCACTGGATATATGTGGAGTCCTATACACAGTGTCACCATACTTCTCAATCTCCCTAGCCTCATCAGCCAACATTGCGGCAACCCTCATAAGCTCATGTGCAGCGGCAACCATTGGCAGATACTGCTCCCTCTCCTTAAGAGTATAGCAGCCAGCAGTGGATAAAGCTGCAACCCTAGCTGCAGCCTCATAACTGGCAATAGCCTTAGCCTTAGCATATGGATTTGTGAAGCCACCATAATTCTCAACAACAAACAATGATTCACCAACAATCCTTGGAAGCTTAACCTCACCACCACTCTTAATTGCATCAATAACCTTATCAATCTCCGAAACAATCATTCTAACAACGCCCGTTACAGATAAAACCACCATTAAATACCCATTGAACAAAACCATCTCAGTGGAATCGAGGAAATCCCTCCTAGCACCAATCATGGGGTCAGCCTTAACAATAATGTAGCCAAAACCTGAACTCTCCAAATCCTTAATAGCCTTCCTAGCAGGATCATCAGATATAACTATTATTGGAACATTTGGAAGCTTCTCCTTCAAATCCATCCTACCCTTAGTAGGCCCCTCCAAAGCTGCATTTGGAGTTACAATTACAATTAGATTTGGGTTAAAGGATACCACATCCCTATTAACTGACAAACAGTCATCAACCTCCATTTTACCAGCAGTGGAAAAAACCCTTGTAACTATATCCTCCCTATTAGCCCTCTCATCCAACATTATTTCAAGCAGCGGAGAACTACCTATACAACCATACTTTACTATGGCAACCTTAACTTTACCAGCAAAACTCATAGAGGGGACACCATTAGAATGTAAACCTCCAAGTTTATATACGTAATCCAAAGTAAATATTACCAAGGATTCAAGATAGGTGAAAAATGTGCAGGTAAAAACATCCCTAAAACCCATAACTGAAATTGCAGCAAAAATAGGGCTTAAAAGGGAGGATCTGGAACTATACGGAGACTATAAAGCAAAAGTAAAGCTAACAGTATACGATAGGGTTAAGGATAAACCTGATGGAAAACTAATAGTTATAACGGCCATAACACCCACAAGATCAGGTGAAGGGAAAACCACAACAGCCATAGGCCTATCAGAAGCCATGTGGAGACTGAATCTAAAGAATATAGTCGTCGTTAGACAGCCATCCATGGGTGTAACCTTCGGAATAAAGGGGGGAGCCACTGGTGGAGGGAAAGCCCAAATACTACCCATGGAGGAAATAAACTTACACTTCACAGGAGACACGCATGCAATAACAATAGCACATCACTTAATGAACGCCATGCTAGACAATCACATATACAGGGGGAAGGAACCACAAATAGACATACACAACATATTCATAAAGAGAGTACAAGACATGGAAGATAGAC
>NZ_JANGFQ010000032.1:0-13683 GCF_024707025.1 Candidatus Culexarchaeum yellowstonense | reverse complement strand
CCATCACTACTACCAGCCTTTGCAGGTGGAATGGATCTAGAAGTACATAAGGCAGTATTGGATTATGGGGTGAAAGTTACTGGATGTACACTACATTTTGTGGATGAAGGTGTGGATACTGGACCAATAATACTCCAAAAAGCTGTACCAGTGGAGGAGGATGATACACCAGAAACATTAAAACCAAAAGTTCAGAAAGCTGAGCAAGAGATCATAATTGAAGCCATAAAACTATTCCAAGAGGGGAGACTAAAAGTTGAGGGTAGGAGGGTAAAGATACTCCCAGCAAAAACAGACATAGAACATAAATTGAGTGTAGGAATGAAGTTGACGGAAGAATATAAGGTGGAGGAGGAACATGCAGCCAAAAACGTGGGATCAGGGGATGTTAAGGTTCTATCAACACCATCAATGATTGCATTCATGGAGATAACGTCAAACAAACTTGCACAACAACACCTACCAGAAGGGTATGTGACTGTTGGATCTGGAATTAGTGTGAAGCATTTAAATCCTGCACCTATAGGAGAGAATATCAAAGTAACTTCAGAAATAATTGGGATAGATGGGAGGAGGATAAAATTCAAGGTGACGGCAACATGGAGGGAAATATTGATTGGCGAGGGGGAACATGAGAGAGTGATAGTTAATGCAGAAAACTTCATTAAAAGGTTATCTGAAAAGTTACGTGTATAACAAGCTTGGGGGAGTTGAATGCGTAGGAAACGTAAATCCGTATTCGATGAATTCTTCGGGGAACCATTATTCGATGAATGGGATGAAATATTCAAGAAATTTGAAAATCTAAACATCCCAAGCGGCTACTCAATAACAATAACACAAACAGGGGATAAGACCGAGATACACGTGAAAGCAGGTGAAGATGTAGATGTTGATGAATTGAAGAGGGAATTGGAATTAAAGTATCCGGGGGCAAAGATATACATAGAAGGGGGGAGGAAGTCTAGGATGATAGAGGAGATAAGTGAAAATGAGGAGAAATTTGAGAGAGGTGAGGGGAAGCATGAAGGGAGAAGGGAGGGTCCCAACATAATGGATATTCTTAGTAAAGGTAAAGCCGACATAAAAATCGTAGAAGAAGATGAAGAGAAAGTGAGAGTAAATTATATATAGGGAGTAGGCAAAATTACCTATTGTGAAAACTAGGCAATTAGCTTTAACTGCAAATCTAGCAGCAATTCCAGTGGCTTTAAGAATAATTAAGCATAATATTGTTGGAACTATCCCAATAATAAATTTTCCAGTGGCATTTGCATTAATTTCAGGAGCCCTCCTAGGACCATTAAATGGATTCATAGTGGGATTGCTTAGCTTCCTAGTTTCAGATATATTCCTAGGATTGGGATACTGGACTATATTCACAAGCTTAACATGTGGAATTATTGGGTTAATAGGTGGATTGATGTGGAGGGGGAGAAACCCATGCAGATTAGAATTATTGGCGGTAACGTTGATGTTAACCTTCACATACGACATATTAACATCGATACTGCTTTATGCAATATTCATGCCCCTCCAAGAAGCTGTGATTATGGGTTTAATTGGATTATTCCTACCAGTAATGGGTGGAACCCTCTATGCCATGGGGCCAATAGTTGAAGTGTCAACGGCAATCCTAGTATCAATACTACTACCAAAGGTTAGGGGGGTGAAGATAAATGAGAGGTAAAGTATACTGGATTACAATAATCATACTATTCATATGGGCTTTATCATCCACAGCATTCGCCACATACTACTATACAAAAACGATGGAATTATCATCATATGCTAGAAACTTGGAAGAAAACATAAGGCAAGTTAAAGTGTACATGGAAAAGCTAACATCAAATGTGATGAAAGCCATGGAATATGCCAGCTTAAGTGGAAACCAAGAAATAGCTAAAGTAATAGAGGAAATTGGAAATGACACCATAAAAGTGAATAGGGTATTGGGTGGGGAAATCAAGGTAAAAATACTTTTGGATTACGGTAATGGGAGCAGAGTTTGGTATAATGAAACAATAATAAGCAATGGGGAAACCCTATTTAAAGCCATGACAAAAGCGTTGAAGGTAACGTATAAGACATATCAATATGGGGTATTCATAGAATCCATAAACAATGTATACAACGATCCAAATAGAAACATGTACTGGATGTGGTGGAGATGGGATTCTGAGAAGAAGATATGGATCCTTGGATCAATATCATGCGACAAATACATACCGGTAAATGGCGAAATATTCGCATGGAAGTATAGTAACGTAATGGAGTGGCCTCCAAAACCACCATAACACTAAAATTCAGCTTAAACCACAATTAACATGTAATGCTCAAGAAATTAATGAGTGAAATGAGAGGGGGGAAGAGGGGGCCAACGCCGAAGATAGACCTAGAAGACCTAGCAACAGTACTAATAATGATAAAGCATAGTGGAGGGATGGGGAGATATAGAATATCTGAGGAAATGGAGATACCAAATGGAACCATAAGGGGGGTTTTAAAGAAACTTTCTGAAACAGGGATTTTGAAGACAACTCCAAGGGGATGTGAATTAACAGATCTCGGAGAGAAAATGTTAATGGAATATTTGATTGAATTGGGAATTGAGAGGATAAAGCTGTATGATGGGGATGAATTCAACCTCATAGCCCCGGGGAAAGCTAAGGTTTTAGCAATATTGAGGAGGGGGGCTGAAAAGGTTACAAATGGATTAATGCAAAGGGATGAAGCTGTGAGGGCTGGAGCTGATGGAGCTACAATAATAATCAAGAGGATGGGGAGAGTATTGATTCCAGGAGTCGAAGTGTCAAGGGAATTGAATGAACAATTGAAGAAATTGGAGGAAGAATATGGTGTGGGAGAAGGTGGTGTAGCAATATTTTGTTGGGGTAAGAATTTAGCTAAAGCAGTGAAGGGAGCTTTAAAGGCAGCTACAACCCTACAATGATAGCAAAACACCTTTAAATTAAAACAACCATTAAGATTGTTATGGTGAACATATGAGTCAAGAAGTATTCAAAGATGAGAATATAAGGAAAATAGTTGAGAAGGTTAGGACTGTATGGGCATTGGACATTGCAGACAGCCTAATGGGGTGGGATATAGAAGTCCTAATGCCACAAGAGGGGGCTACGGAGAGGGGGATAGCTAGAGCTGAACTTCAAGCATTAGGTCAAAGTATACTTAAATCAAAGGAACTTAGGAGCTTAGTGGAAGAAGCTGAAAGGAATATTGAGAAACTAAATGATTATGAGAGGGGGTTAATAAGGGTTTTGAAGAGAAGGATAAAAATTGCAACAGCCATACCGGAAGAGGTATTAAAGGAATATGTGAAAACCACATCAGAAGCCACCATACAATGGAGGATTGCAAGATCTAAGAGTGAATATGGAATATTCAAACCATACCTCGAGAAGATAGTGGATTTAATGAGGAAGTTTGCTGAATACTTGGGATATGAGGAGCACCCATACGATGCACTACTAGATCTATATGAGGAAGGGTTTAGAACCAGGGATGCCGATAAAATGTTCAACGTATTAGAACCTGGAATAAGGAGGATATTTAGCAGGGTGCAGAGGGAAGGGAGATACAGATCAAAACATGAACTTGAAGACGTTGAATATAATGTTGATGACATGAAGAATCTAAACCTAGAAATACTGAAGATATTTGAATATCCATTGGGAGTTAGATCTAGATTCGATGTATCCACACATCCATTCACAACGAGCATAGGTATAAGGGATGTAAGAATAACAACAAGATATGAGGGAAAGGATTTCAAGAGGAGTATGTATAGTACAATACATGAGTATGGACATGCCCTATACGAATTACAGATAGATGAAAGGTTATCTGGAACAATACTAGCCACAGGGGTTAGTGGAGGAATACATGAAAGCCAATCTAGATTCTGGGAAAACATAATTGGGAGGAGTAGAGTATTTGCAGAAGCCATATACCCAACAATCAAAAAGCACTTGAAATTTGTGGAGAAATACACCCCAGAAGAACTATACTACTACTTCAACACCGTTAAGCCAAGCCTAATAAGGGTTGATGCAGATGAAGTCACATACAACCTACACATACTCCTACGATACAAACTGGAAAAATCAATGATAACTGGAGAAGTAAGGATGGATGAACTGCCGGAAGTATGGAATTCAGAATTTGAAAGACTAATTGGAATTAGACCTAAGAAGGATAGTGAAGGTGTATTACAAGACATACATTGGAGTAGTGGACTGGGATCATTCTGCAACTACACAATTGGAAACGTTGTGGCAGCACAAATACTAAAGCATATGAAAAGGGAAATGGACTTCGAAACACAAATAGCCAAACTAAACTTCAAACCAATAAGGGAGTACTTGAGAAACAAGATACACATGTGGGGATCAGTATACGAACCAAAGGAACTGCTCAAGAGGAGCTTCAATGAAGAAATGAACCCAGAACACCTACTAAAATACTTAGAGGAAAAGTACTTAGGGGGATAAGTAAAGCAAAAATAAATTAAAATTAAAAAATATTTTTCATTTTTCACATATTGACTCCACCAATTATTGGTAGGAGGAGTGCTGAAGATAGATTTCCTCCATGGAAAATTACGTTATTAGCCTTCCTAGCCTTCGACATTTCACCTATAGGTTCACCACTATTGAAGTTCCTATCAAATCTTGGGAAGTAGCTACTTGTTATGGATAGCCTCAACCTGCACTCAGGCTCTATTAGAATGTTTGTATCAAAGAAGAAGTTGAACTCAAATTTGTAAATCTTATTTGGCTCCATGAAACTCTCCCGCTCAAAGGACTCCCTAAACCTAGCTCTAAGACCACCATAATTAAATAGAATGGACCTGCCATCCGGATAGACTTTGGAGAGTAAGCATATCCAATCCGTATCAATACAATCGCTTGATGCATACAATAACATCTTGGGTTTACCTGCAATTTCAATTGGCTTCTTCAATGGTTCACTAGTATAAACTAAGACGTCAAACCTAGATTCTAAAGCTCTAATATCCAATGGTGTTTCAACAGCCTTTGGGGAATAGAAGTTGAAGTCCACTGAAGATATGACTGGATTCATTGGATCATATATGTATGAATCATAAGATTCAATACTAGGCTTTTCAACCGTTAATCTACCATCACCAAATAGAGTGTTCGCCCTACCACCACTATCAATATACCAATTGCACCAACAAACCTCCCTCGGAGGCCAAATATCCCTTGAAACCCACTTATTCAATCCCATAACGAAGGTTAAGCATCTACCACCACCAAAGAATTCATGTATACTCTCTAAGGCTTTTTCATCATCCTTCAACCAGTAATCAAACCACCATAAATGTAATTTGAGGAGGTCTATAACTGCTTCTGGGCCGAAATCAACGCCTCCAAGAACCCTCCTCGGAACCCTCGTACCAGCATGATCCCATGGCCCTGAAACCAAGTACTGCTTATCCCTAGCTGGGGAATACCTTACCATCCCCTCATAAAAGTATGTGGCTCCAGGTTGATCGCCATCATACCATCCAGTTATATGGAGAACTGGGAGGTTAATCCTCTTAAAATCCTCCTCAGTTAATAGTATGCTCTTCCAGTAATCGTCAAGTTTTGAGTGACTTAACCAAACCCTCCAAACAGTATTAACTCTACCTAGAACTTCATCCATACTCTTTAATGGGAAATGCCACAAAACTTTAACCCAATCCACAACATCAGGGTTTTGCACAACTCGACCGCCAACATAGTGAAGCCACTCCAACATCCCCAAACTAACTAAACCATTATAGTATGGTAGCTCTTGAAACCATCTCCCAGCAGCAGCTGTACTAATCATGGTTACAAGGTTTGGTGGATTTAGTTTAGCAGCAGCCCATTGAACCCAGCCCCTATACGATCCACCCATCATCGCTATACGTCCATTACACCAATCTTGCTCTGAAATCCACTTTATAGTATCATAACCATCTTCACCCTCATGTATGAATGGATGCCATTCACCCTCAGAATCCCCTCTACCCCTAACATCTTGAATTACAACAGCATATCCATTCTTAACATAGAACTCAACATCACGAGTCCCATACTTTATCTCACCAGGCAAAGCCTTATTGTATGGTGTTCTAATCAAGATGACTGGATACTTGCCGCCTCTACGTGGAAGATATATGTCTGCTGAAAGCTTAACACCATCCCTCATTGGAATCTTAACATCGAAATATGATTCAAAATACATGCGTAGTAGCCACCGAAATAACTCTACAATAAAATGTATTTAAGCGATACCGTTAAAGAGGAGGTTATACAATAATTATTTGTGATGAAGAATTATGATTATGGAAATGTACGATCCAATATGGCTTGAAGTAAAGAAGTATTTAAGCATAAGATCAGCCACAACACCTAGGGCATTGAAAAACTCATACAAACTCATATATTTGAGCGATACAACTGGTGTGCCAATACCATGGATTTATGACATGAATAGAAGCGACCCCCTAATACCAATGGAACAGAGAGTTGGAAATTTGAGTGTAAGTGAAAATGGTATTGTAGCTTTAACAAATGATATCGATGGAAATGAGAGATGGCAAATATCCACATACGATCTCAACAATGATAAATTAACACATGTGGCTGGTGATGGAAGTGACATAAATAATTTAGGTGCATGGAGCATTGATGGAAAAACTTTAGGATTCACATCAAATAAGAGGAATGAAGTGGATTTCGACATATACATTTATAAGCTAAGTGGAAAGGTTGAAGGACCAATTGCAAAAATGGAGGGAACCAACAACCTTGTGGAATGGGTAAACCACGACCATGCACTAATAATACACAACAATACAAATCTAGATAGTGACATATACCTAATAGATTTCAAAAATGGGAATCTAGAAAACCTCACAAAACATGATGGGGAAGCTGCAAACACAAACCCAAAAAACCTTGGAGATGGGAAATTCCTATTCACAACAAACATAAACTCAGAATACATGGGAATAGCCATATACGATCTAAATAGGAGGGGGTGGAAATACCTATACCAGCCAGATAGGGATGTGGAAGCCATAGAAGTATCCCCAGATAAACTTAAAGTGGCATTTAGCGAAAATGTGGAGGGATACTCAAAACTATACACTGCAAACATAGACTTCACACACGTTAGGGAAATGAAGATTCCGAAGGGGGTTATAAGTGAAATATCTTGGGGTAAAATTGGATTAACATACTCAATTTCAAGCCCAAAAATTGGAAACGAAATATGGGTTTGGAGTGAAGGAGCTGGGCAAAGGCAAATAACATACTCACCAAAATACCACGTGAAAATGGAGGAAAACGTACTGCCAGAAACCGTCAGATATAGGAGTTGGGATGGAATGATGATACCAGCATTAATCTACAAGCCAAAAACTGGGAAACCACCATACCCAGCAGTGGTAACAATACATGGTGGACCTGAAAGTCAAGATAGACCATCATTCCAATTCCTACCACAAATACTCGTAAAACTAGGATACATAGTTCTCTCACCAAACTTTAGGGGGTCCAGCGGTTATGGTAAAACGTTCATACACCTAGATGACCGTGAGAAGAGGATGGACTCATTAAGGGATATAGGAGCCTTAGTGGATTGGGCTGAGGGGGAGGGGCTTGTACGTAAAGGTGAAATAGCAATCACAGGGGCATCATATGGAGGATATGCCACACTAATGAGCATGGCACTATACCCAGAATACTGGAGTTGTGGTGTAGAAAGGGTTGGAATAGTGAACCTAGTCACATTCATAAGGAATACTGGGCCATGGAGGAGGAAGTATAGGATGCATGAATATGGAGATCCGGAGAAAATGTACGATGTAATGATGGAACTAAGCCCAATAAAACATTTAGATAAAATTAAAGCTCCATTAATGGTTATACATGGATCCAACGATCCAAGAGTACCGATAAGTGAAGCTGAACAACTCGTTGAAGAAATGAAGAAGAGGGGTAGGGAAGTTAAATACATAAAGGTTGGCGATGAAGGACATGGATTAACAAAGATAAATAATAGAGTAAACCTTCAAATGGAAATAATAAGATTCATAATGCAACATACACCAGTGAAAAGAGGTAGCTGAATGGAAATGCACATTTAGAGTCTAATTTTAGGTCTACCAATACCAACAAATGTTATGCCCCTTGGAATATTAGAGAGATCCACAATCCCCCTACCATCAAAAATTATTTTTGGACTAGACATTAAATCTGAAATCCTCCCCCAATCCAGATTGCGATAGTAATCATGATCAGTGGCTATAATAACAACATTACACCCTTTAACAGCTTCCTCAATGGATCCAGTCAAAGTCACACCAAGCGATTTCAGCTTCTGATCTAGGCTGATGTATGGGTCATGAACCACAACCCTAACCCCCATATTAAGGAGCAATTTAACAATTTCATATGTTGGGCTCCCCCTAGAATCAGCAATATTACCCCTAAAAGCTAAACCAAATACCGCCACAACAGCTTTTGATGGAGCTAAATTCAACTCAAACATAACTTCCCTCAGAATTGAAATGGTTTTTGAAGGCATATCTTCATTTATGGTTCTAGCCAACCTAGTTAGCTCTAATCTCAAACCAACCTTAGATGCAGATTCAAGGAGGAAGTATGGGTAGACTGGGATGCATGGCCCCCCAACTCCAACCCCAGGTTTATGAAGGTGGCAGAAGGGTTGACTATTGGATGCCTCCCTAACCTCAAAGAAGTCCACACCATAAGCACTGCATAGAGCTGCAAGCTCATTGGCCAATGCAATATTCACATCCCTATAAACCCCCTCAAAAATCTTTGAAAGCTCAGCAGCCCTAGCACTACCCATCTCAATAACCCCCCTCCTAGCAATCCTCCTATATAGGAGGGAGAAGAAGTGCGTACTCCTTTGACCAACCCCACCAACTATCTTTGGATACCTAACCTCCAAATCCTCCAAAGCTCTACCCTCATAAATCCTCTCCGGGCTAAAGGCTAAAGCAAAATCCTCCTCAGCTTTAAGGCCACTCTCACTTTCAAGTATGGATTTAACGAAGGTTTCCGTTGTCATTGGTGGAACTGTACACTCTACACATACAGCATCCCCCCTCTTCAAACCCCTCCCAATCCCCCTTAAAGCCCTCTCCAAGTGTGCACCATTAAATTTACCATCAACAATCCCCGTTGGAACAGTAACAAACTTAACTTCACAAATCTTCGATGCTTCAACAAGGTTTGTGGTGGCTTTAAACATTCCAATACTCACATAATGTTTAACGGCTTCAGGTATTATTGGCTCATCAGAGATTGGTGATACACCAGAATTTATGGATTCAACAATCTTCTCATCAACATCAACACCCAAAACCCTCTGACCAGCTCTAAGCCAAGCCACAGCCAAGGGGAGGCCAACCCTACCCAAACCATAAACTGCTATCCTAACATCACCGGAATCCAATTTCTTCAAAATCTCAGAATCACTTAAACCGAATAACATGCATACCCACAAACATTTAATAATACTTGGAGCTTATAACCATATTCACCCCTTTTCACTCTTTAAAGGTTAAGTCTCCTCCAAGAAAACTGCCTTTCAAATATCTCTCTAACATGCTGAATTGTATCAGCATCTTCAGGACCCTTATCCTCAACAATCCTATTAATCCTTGCAAACCTCAAAGCCATACCACACTCATACTTAGGACTCTTCTGAATCTCATTGTATAAAACTTCCACAACAATCTTCGGGGCAACATAAACCCTCCTCCCCTCCTCACTAATCGCCAACTCCTTAAGCCTCCTAGTCATCTCCTCCAACTCATCATCACTTAACCCCTTAAAGGTTTTGCCAACAACATAAAATTTTCCAGTTTCCTCATCCCTAGCTGCAAGATAGTAGTCTGAAAGCCATCTACGCCTACGACCATAACCATACTCAGCTGCAACTATGACGAGGTCTAGAGGTTCAAGGGTTTGCTTAAATTTAAACCAAAACTTCCCCCTAACCCCTGGAACATATGGCCCCCTAAGATCTTTAATCATAACCCCCTCACAACCATACTCCAAAGCCTCTTTAAGGAAATTTTCAGCCACAGATGAATCATTGGTAACTATTTGCTTAACCAGGGGTATCCCCATGGAAATTTCAGACAATATCTTCCTACGCTCAATGTACGGCTTATCTATCAATGAAACTCCATTAACATATATTGCATCGAACAAGTATAATTTCAATTTAAACATCTTTGAAGAAGTTTCCAAATCACGTTTACGCTTAAATCTCATCATCAGATACTGGAATGGGAGGGGTTTACCATCATCCCCCACAGCCACAACTTCACCATCCAATATGGCCTCTTCAACCTTCAATCCACCCTTAACCTCATCCACTATCTCAGGCAAACTACTTGTGGCGTCAGTTAGACGCCTACTATAAATCTTAACTTCACTGCCAGACCTATGTATCTGAACTCTAACACCATCAAGCTTATACTCCAAAGCAACTTCACCACCAATGATTTCAAAGGCTTCCCTCAAACTTCCAACATCCTTTGCAAGCATTGGTCTAATTGGTCTGAAAACTTGGAATCCAAGTTTGGAGAATCCATTTAAACCATAACGTTTAGCTGTTTCAGCAAGAACCTCCAAATCTCCAACCATCAACATAGCTCTATTAATTGCTTCTATGGGTATGTTGAAGGCTTCTGAAATGGCTTCCCTCATTAAACCCTCACTAAAACCAGTCCTCATCTCACCAATCAAAATCCTAACAATATACTTCATTTCAATGGGCGATGCCAAGCTGAATAGGGATTCAAGTAGCCTAGCTTTATGATCCCTAGCCCCCCTACCACTTGCCTTAGCTATTTCCTCAAAGAAACGTTTAACCTCAATTATGGTTAAATGCTTACTGGCTAAAGTGGTCTGCCTAGAAACCCTACTAGACTCCAAGAATAATTTGACTGCAGAACCAACATCCCCAGTCTTCTTAAATGCATCTGTGAATATCCTCCAATCCCCATGCACAATCCCCCTCAAAACCTTGAGTATTGTGCTCCAACTAACATTCAACTCCAAACCACTACTCAATGGGAATGCTCTACCTAGAATCATGGATACTGCAGGTGAAATTTCATCGACATCAAGATTCTTGAGGAAAGCTGCAACTTCACTTACCATCAACCCCCTCCTACTCATGGATTCAAGTTTCTCACAAAGCTCAGCTAGAGTTTTGAATTCAGTTTTCATCTAAAATCCTAACCCCTTAACCCTCCTCCCAGCCACCATACTTCTCATATAAATCCTTCCTATGTGCTTCAAGCATCTCAATACTCCTACCGGAAAACTCTGCAGCAGTTAAAACCCTACAATTGAATTCCCCTGCAACATCATAAACCCTTGAAACCCTCTCCCTATACTTTAAATCCCTAAGTAAATGGTGATCCAAAACCAATGTTTCAACGCACCTCAAACTTAAAATTCTAATTAGGTTTTCAATGGAAGCTTCCAAACTCCTATTGGAGTATCTGTATCCAAGCATGTACGTCATAGGTCCATCGACGAATAGTATGTTGGGTTTCTCAGCCAATATGAATTCCACTTGACTATCAACTGATGGCCCCTCAACATCAGAAGTGTAGAGGAAGACTTCACCACCAGACCTTATGGAAACCTCAACTACAAAACCCAACCTAGGATTCGTCCCATGGAAAACTGCTTTTGAAAATGATATCAATGTACCCCCAAATTTGAAGCTATTCCCATCTGCAATGGAAATTTTACTAGCGAAGCTATTGATTTTATCCAAGAAGTATGAAGCACGCCTCCTCTGACTGAAATTGATATTCTCATTTGGATCCTTAATTAAAACCAGTTTACCCCCATAAATGTCTGGGGAATCTGGATCATGATGATCATAATGGTAATGCGTAACTATAAGAACATCAGCCTCGGAGGAGTAATTCTTAATGTCAGACCAAACTTCATCCATACGTTGAAGCTCAAGGTAATGGGGCTCCAAACCATACCTCAAAGGTGCCAATGAAACCCCTGGATCTAAGACCACCTTCACATCATCAGTCTCAACATATGTGGCCATAGATCTAACTCCAAAACTGTCAAAACCCAATGGGATTATACGTCTAATCATTAGAAACCAAACCTCTCCCTCAAAATCCTCCTATGCTGAATACTCTTATCCACATGAGCTTTAACCCCCACATCACCCCTATGCCAAAGTAACCCTTTAGGTTCAGAATTATCTTCAACATAAACTGCAAGTTTATGAGCTTTCTGAGCAGCTTCCTCTAAACACTCCCCAACAGCCACTGCAGCAACACTCCTAGAAGTCCTTGCATATATCCTACCATCAGCCCTAACCTCCACATCCCCAGGTATGAGGAGCCTATCGGAGGAAATATTTAAGTCGAAGAGTTCAGGTAGGTTTAAAACTATATCTCTATGAATGGAAGACTTACCACCATAAGTTGGTGGAACAACATAAACTAGAACTGTTGCCTTCAAATCGAATTCAAGCCTCTCAGGGTTACCCTCACATAGGTGGAAGTAGAATTCGAGGAGGTCATTCTTCATGGATAGGAGTGGAGGTATATCCTCAGGATCCCCAGGTCTACCAATATTACCCTCAAAAACCTTGTGTGGATGAGCCATAGCCAAATAGTACATGCAAGGCTTCATCCCAGACTTATCAAACCCATTCTCCTCAGCCCACTTCTCCACATTCCTAATAGTCCTACGGGCTAGATCGTATCCAGCTTCAAAATCCTCTTCAAACATGAAGGGGAGCTTGAAGTTTGAATCCATATAGCAACCCATACCACCAGTATTTGGACCTAAATCCCCATCAAAAGCCCTCTTATAATCCCTAACCTCAGGGTATCGTAGGAAACTTATGTGATCAATATTCCCATCAAACCACAATTGACAACTGGATTCCTCAACCTCCTCCCTCCGCTCAATTATGAATGGAGAATTAAACCCTGAAACATAATTTGCTAAGAGATCTTCAATTGTTTGGAAGTGTTCCCCACCAACAGCAACCCCCTTACCAGCAGCAGGCTCATCAGGTTTAAACACCACATTACATGCACCACCAAGACTCTCCACCCAAACCTTAACATCATGGAAAAGTTCATTCTCATTTGGGTAAGATCTAGGGTAGAACGCCTTCCACGGGGGATTATAATCTTCGGGGAAAAGCTTCCTCTGAAGAATCTTACTCCTCTCCAATGCAAAAGTGGATGTGGGGAATGTTGTGTAAAGCTTAATCCCCCTCCTCTCAATCTCATCCCTCAAACCACCTATAATTGGCTTCTCATGTGTACATATGGCTATGTCCAAATCATCCTTAAACTTCTCAATCATATGAATATGGGATTTTATCGATAAACTTGAATCCACAAGAACCTCTCCACCAGTAACTTCAACAACCCTCTTAACAATGGGGTTATACTGCTTGGAAACAACATAAAACCTAGTGGAGTAAACTCCACTGGAATATATTTTGAGCAATTCAAAGATTTCCCTAGCACCATAAACTGAAATGAATACCCCAACCCTCTCCATAAAACCACATAGATAATGTCGTATGGGCTGTATAAAAATTTATAATGATAAA
>NZ_JANGFQ010000031.1:0-13807 GCF_024707025.1 Candidatus Culexarchaeum yellowstonense | reverse complement strand
AGCAAACCCTACACCAGGATGTATAATTCGTGAAGTGAATACATAGTCCCCCCCACTCCTCGGCATGGTTGTAGCCATGAAAGCCCAGCACAAGCCAGCGCCAACAAGAAATATACTACTTATTAATAGTGCAATATACCAGTCTCCAAGCGGCGCACACCACAACCCCCATGTAGCCAGGTAATAGACTCCCATTGTTGGGCCGCCCCACATAACGAAAAGCGATAGTACATCGAAAAGACTAGCCTCCCTAACAAGACCAGTTGCCTTCCTTAAGAATACTTCTCCCATCTTATCGCCTCAAATAATAATTGTCATAAATTTTACTTATAAGCTTTTTTATTGAATAGGGAAAAAAGTGAGCGTTAACAGCCACATGAAATGTTTATATTAATTCCTGTTTACATTGTTGAAGAATACGTTCAATCTCTCTTCTAACATCCCCTTCTAGCGGGGTTGGAGTATGCATGCGTAGGATTTCTTTAACCTTCTCCTTTGCAACTTTAACAATATTATCCGTGGAGGGTAAGATTACAGGTTCCCTCCTAAGCCACAACTCCTCTCTGAAATGTTTGAGAGTATGCTTTTCTGCGAGGAATGTTCTCCCCGGACCCACCCTACTTATAACATCAAATCCTAAAGTATCTTCATCAACTTTAAATGTGCGAAGGTAAGCTTTAGCATGAGCCCATGCTTCAGCATCTAAAATCACCTGCTCTAAAGCAGAGCTTTTTGCGTCTTCAACGTTTCCAAGCCCTGCACTTATATCCTGCCTGCCGAGATGCATGAGGGCAATTGATATTGAACCTTTAATGAGCATCCCCCAATCCTTCGGAGTTTCATTAAGCCAACATGCACCTGCATACACGGGAAGCCCGTAAAATCTCCCCAATTGAGTTATGCCAGCTGTGAGTAGGGGGTACTCAGGCGCTTTGTAGTTGATTTCTGCTGTCCTCATGTCCGCTGAAGAAGCCTCCCCACCATATATCATAGGGGCTCCGAGATTAGCGCACTCAAGAATAACGAGAGCAGCTAAATTTTCAACATTAAGGATAGTTAAAGTTCCAGCAATAGTAGCTGGAGCAGTGCTACCACAGAGAGGCATAGAATAGGGGATTACTGGAATTCCAGCTTTAGCAAGCTCAATCATTGCTTCCGATGACCCCTTCTCAAATACAAATGGAGTAACTGGACAATTAACAGAAGAGAATATAGGTCTCTTCCTTAATTTCTCCTCGCCCCCCACAATGGCCGATGCCAATTTAATCTGCCATCTAGCTTGCCTCTCATTTAAAGCCATGTACTGCACATGTTTACTTGTACATTCAAATGATATGGCTAAACCATAAACCGTTTGTAGAGCTGGCGGGAGATCCGTTGGAGCAACAATGGGCCAGAAGAAATCAACTTGATCAAGGAAATCACTTAACACTGCAAAATCCCTTAAATCCTTCATTCTAGAAGCCCGTCTCTCACCAGTCTCTATGTCTCTTACAAAACTTGTATAGCCACCCGTAGCAACGAAGGGGATATCTTTAGATGGAAGTTTAATGTCAAATTTAGGGTCTCTTCCACAAAGAACTATTTCCTTAGGCGCCCTTCTCAAAGCTTCTTTAACCAACATTTCTGGAATCTTCACAATCGAGTGTTTTGAATCCACCTCCGCCCCCCATTCAGCAAGTAACGCCTGCACTTTACCACTTAAGATTTTAACTCCAACTTCCTGCAATATCTTCAGGCTTATTTCATGAATACGTTCAAGCTCATCATGAGTTAATAATGTAAAATATCCTCCTGCCATATTCCCCACACTATAAATCATTCTACCCATTTAAATATTAAAATATTTTGATTACATGTTATCTAAGAATGTTCATAACGTGATTGGGGAGTTCGCTGAAATCTTCTATGAAAATGTAATTACCTCTACCTATTCTAGCGAGATCTTTGCAGAGATCTATACTATTTTGTAGGCCTCCACCAATTCCAACTTGTATGACATGGAGTTTTGGGAAGTAGACGGCTACATTTCTGGGATCTCCACCAGCCGTAACCCATCCATCCGTTATGATTATTCCCATACGATCCCCAATATGTTCTCTCGTCCATATCAATTCCAGTTCTTCAACCCCTCTCTTCAAGGCTTCCTCAATGTTTGTTAATCCGCCTGTCTTTAAGTTTAAAATCTTCATAATGAGCTCTTCTATATCTGGAGGTGGCTCAATTATGGATTTAAGCGTTTCAGCTTTATCCTTAAACACTATGATGGAATAGTAATCATTTTCCAACTTATAGGCTAATGTTGCCACAGCTATGGCGGCAGTTATGATCATCATCCCCCTCATAGAATTGCTTATATCCAACATAAGTGAAACCGCCATTTTCTTTGGATATTTATGAATTGCAATTATGTCTTCATATTCTAGTGTTCGTTTACCCATGATTTGTTCTATGGTTAAATCCAAATCAAACTCCTCCACCCCAGGCATATATGGGCCTATCCTCCTGTAGTGACTTCTAGTCCCCTTCTCCCCTATGCTTGCAGCAATCAATGCCACTATCTTGCTTATGGCTCTCTCAATGATATTCTTTTCCGCTTCTGGTACATCCTCATCTAACATGGAATAGGCTTCTAGTAATGACCATAAACTACTACCTTCACCTATTTTCGGTATCTGCAATTGGCTTCTATCGCTAGATGTACTATTTTGAGAAGCGAATATATTCATCACATGCTTATAAATACTCTCCTCATGATTCTGCTTAATATAGCCTTTGCCAGTTATGGTAGTGGAGATTTCACCAGCTTTCTCGGCACCATTTCCCTTCCCTTGTCCTTCTACAAATTTGGTTGACTGCTCTTTTAGCATTTCTTGCAACGATGTCAACACAATCTCCTTTATAATTTCCTCCTTACTCTTCTGAGCCTTCACATGAGTCTCAATCTTTGTGTGAAGAGCCATTATTGCTGCGTCAATATATGCTGAAACTAGAAGTGTTGATCGGTTGGAGTGATGTTGGAGTAGATCGACGAAGTCTATGGCTCCGCGAATGGATGATCCACGCTTTATATCTGGATGTTCCCTTGTCTTTCTAACAATTTTCACTCCAAGTTTAACTAACTCCACATCTTTACATCCCGTTTCCTTAACAACTATGGCCTCTTCTTCAGCAGCTGATTGATAATTTAGCCCTATACGAACGAAGCGGTCTTTAAGGGCTTCACTCAACCTACTTGTCCCCACGAACTCTTCAGGATTCTGTGTAGCTACTATAACGAAACCCGGCTTAGCCTCTATTACCCCTATTTTTGGAATAACAATCTTCCTCTCATCCATAGCTGGTAATAGGACGTTCTGTGTACCCTCAGGCATTCTATTTAATTCATTTATGAAAAGTATGCCTCCACTCAGCATACTCTGCGTTAATGGGCCTGGTATAAATGCCTCTTGCGTATACCCCTTCACTAAGACTAAAGGTGGATCAAACCATCCCACAAGTTTATGTTCTGTGTACCTTTCATCTCCATCAACTCTAAAAATTGGTCTACCAAGAAATTTTGCAACAGCTAAAGCTATTGTGGTTTTTCCAACACCAACTGGACCCTCAAGCAAAACATGTTTACCTCTCTTTAATGCAACTAAAACTTCACTTAACTCCCTTTCACGACCAATAATGTTGAATTGCCTCTTTATTGCCTCTACATCCTTCCTAACATCTTCTTGTATCCAATCCATTGGCTTTCCCTCCCATTAATTTATCAGTAGCATTGTAACTATGCTCGGCCTCCCTATAGATTTATCGATAGGAAAGTTTAAACTTATTTTAGCATTTTCGAGGGTTTTAATAAGATTTACGCCTACAGATTCGGGGGAGAAGCGAAGCATTTCTGGGTGAATACAAGGCTTGGTGACATCACATTTTGGGCATATGTTACAATTTCCAGGTATCATACCTAAAGCAAATGTAAACCCCTTATTAAATGCATATTTCTCAAGTTTTAAAATTGCCTCATGCGCTCTCCGTCTATCTTCTTCCCAAACCTTATAGAAATTTTCCAAATCATTCAATTCAGCCAAAGATTGGAATACGACTATCATTGCATATTCGTATTCTTTTAGGATGTAACGGAATTCCTCAATTGAAGGCACGTAAGGGGGGCATGACCAATTCCTTCCATACTCACTACATCCATATTTACACTTTAGCACAACTCTATTTTCAACAACCACATCATTTGTGGATATTATCTTTGCATCTACCGCTCCCAAATCTATTGCAAACTTCCTTAAATCTTCAAACAACAGCTTATCCATCATACCTACATCTATGAAAAGGTTTCCTATATAATTTCCCATTAATGAATACACATTCACATCAAATAAATTTATAGGAGTCTTCCCATAAATCTAAGCATTAAACTTTTAAGAAAACAATCCAACAACTAACTACCTACTTTCTCATAATTAAAAGACCTTTTCCGCTTAAAGTCATAACTGATCTAAAACTGGCAAATAACTTTAACATATCAAATGTAAACTAAGAGCTAAATGGGGAAAAAGATATATAGTCATAGGGGTTAGAGAAGTATTGTAAGGGGTATTGGAAATGACGAGGATAATTTTCGCAACAGATGTCCATGGATCCGAACTAACCTTCAGGAAGCTGATCAGTGCAGCTAAAATGCATAAAGCAAATGTTGTAATCTTGGGCGGTGATATGACTGGGAAAATAATAGTGCCAATAATTAAGCAGCCAGATGGCAAATATACTGCCAAATTTCTAGGGAACATCGTCAAAATCGATGATGAGAAGGAATTGGAGCAGTTAGAGAATAACATTAGATTGACGGGATACTATCCGTATCGCACTACACTTGAAGAATACCAGGAAATTAGTAAAGACTCATCTAAACAGTATAATTTGTTCACAGATTTAATGATAGAACAAATTTTGAGATGGGATAAACTAGCAGAACAACACCTTAAACCGCTTGGAATAAAATTCTACGTATGCCCTGGTAATGATGATAGAATTGAAGTGGATGAAGCTATTGACAGTAAATGCAGCTTTTTAATCAATACCGAAGGGAAAATTATTTGGATAGATGATTTCCATGAAATGATATCAACTGGCTGGTCAAATATAACTCCATTCGGCAGCCCAAAGGAAATGCCTGAAGATGAATTATTAAGGAAAATAGAAAATATGATCAGTAAATTAAAGAATGTGGAAAATAGCATTTTCAATTTGCATTGCCCACCAATCGATACCACCCTCGATAAAGCCCCAAAATTAGATAAGGATTTAAGACCATCACTTAGAGAAACAATATCGGCAGGCTCTGTAGCTGTTAGAAAAGTTATTGAAAAGTATCAGCCACTACTCGGATTGCATGGTCACATCCATGAATCAAGAGGGATTGAAAAGATTGGAAGAACCTTATGCATTAATCCAGGCAGTGAATATACGGAAGGGATATTGAGAGCAGTGATTATTGATCTAAGTGAAAATAAAGTTAAAAGTTACCTATTCATATCAGGCTAAAACTGCCGCCTACCCGCATATTCTACAACATTACTTTTTATTTTTGGAACAACCTAGACGTATAAGAAAATATTTAGGTTAGCGTTATAAGTGTTCATGACAATTTAAGTTCAGCTTAATACTATGAGACCTTAAGCTAGACTGAGCTTCTATTAAGCGACTACTTCAATTACCGCGCTAAGAACATGTAAGTCTCATTCAAACATAGAGTATTGTAAGCTCAATAAGCGTTGTAATACATTAACAAATCAACTAAAGATTTCTACAAGTCATACACATGATATAAGACTTCATTATTCCAGATCTTCCTTAAGCTGATTTTTAAGATTTACATTAATGTTTCCATTTTGATGTAAATTTTAATACCCTTCTCTACCAGTTTAGCTAGAATGGGTTCTGGATTCAAACATTCTGGTGGCATAACCCCCCTAGCCTTTATCTCCCCATTTAACAACATCTTAGCTACTATAGCGGGGGGTGTTCCAACAAGAATGGATTCAGGTTGCGACCCAGGCAATATCTTTTCCGACTCATTAAGATTCATTGGACAACTTAAAGTGTAGCTGACCTTTTTACTTGCCTTCACACCCTTAACAATAACTACTGCACAAGAATATATGTCCTCAACCAATCCAGCTTTAATTTTTTCAGGCAACTCTGATGGTGGCAGAATGAGTGATATTAGAACATCTAATGGAAATACGTTAACACCCTTAATATTTACTGGCTTCTTGCTCCCGAATATTTGACTTAAAACTTTGAATATTTCAATTTTATGAGAGTAGTATTTGAATTCGACATACCGAACGTTTGGAATAAATTTAGGCAACGTCCAGACCTCTTCATGATCATGCAAGTAACCTTCACAAGGACCTCTAGGATCATCTGGGAATGTGTAAACATCCCTTCCACTAAATGGTGGAAGCTCCTTAAACTTTCCATTATCATAGATTAAGGCTGGCTCCATGAGTCCACTCAGTGCGGCAAGTGGAGACCATGCCAAGAGAAACTCCTTCTCGCTTATCACATCTAAACAGCTTTTAACATGTATTTCCTCTACGCTGTCGAGGCGATCTGCAGCATACCTAGCACACATATTTGTGATGCCTGGGGTTTTTCCTAAATCAAAAATCGCTGTTAACCCAGCATCCCTCCATTTATCGCTAAGCTTTAACATAATCTCCTCCTCTTCGCGATAAGCGACACCTGGATCTATGTAGTGCGCTCCACTTTTTAGCGCTGCATCCATCACATTTAAAACGGGACTACGTTTCCCGATCCATGTTGCAACCATATTTATCACAATATCAACCCCTCTCATGACCTCTAATATCTCATCAGGCTTCCAAACGTCTACCTTAACTGTACGCAACTTATCACTCCTCAATCTATCTTTCAATTTCTCAGCTCTTTCTAAACAGATATCAGCACAAATAACCTCAGATATTTGAGGATCACGTACAAGCCACGTAACGGTGACGGATCCTTGGGCACCAGCTCCTCCCAATACAAGGATTCTTGACATTTCAATCTCAACTATAATTTTAAGATTAACGCCTAATAATTTTTTTTGTTTTCTAGGAGACGAAGTTTCATAACTCTATCTCCGGATTCTTCAAGTTATATTTTAGAGTTCGGTAGAGCATTCCAGAGAGTTTATGGCTTATTTCCTATATATCATCCTCACATATTCCAGCTACCACCTCTTCTCCGCCATACTTCTTATCAACATTCTATAAGACGGTACACATGATTTTCCTCTGAAAACATCAAACTATCCTACTTTACCTCTCTCCCTTCACATATCATATGAATAATTAATGAATTCATATCCTCTAATAAGGCTGAAAATTTCTCGAAATTTTCCAGACAATCGAAGTCATGTATATAATTGCAAGCATTAAAGTGCCATTAGAATAACTAGCTTAATAAATATTGAGGAAAGCCTACCATAAAGTCACATGTGCAAAACAATTCAAATATATAATTATCTGATAACAAAAAGATGGGAAAACTTTAAAAATAAACTGAGCACTCTATGTATATATTGTGATAACATAATGTCGACTAAATTTAGACTGCCTACAGAAATCCCTATAGAGGAATACCCTAAACCCCAGATTTTTATCGATGAAGCCATTCGGCTTGTTCAAGAAGCAGCGAATAGAGGGATAATTTTAAGGGTCATGGGTGGCTTAGGAATATATCTTCAATGCATCGATTACAAGGATTTTTTCGAGAAAGTTAAGAGGCTTGGTGAAAGAGTATTTACGGATATAGATCTAGCTACTCTCAGTAAATATTCTGCAGTGCTACTCAATTTCTTTACGGAGATGGGGTATCATTATGATCCTAGAATCTTATATTTACATCCTTCAAGGCTCATTTTCTTCGGAGGCAAAGTTCCTATGGTAGACGTATTTCTAGATAAGCTTGAAATGTGTCACACGTTGGATTTGCGGAATAGGCTTGAAATCGATAAATTAACCCTATCACCCTCAGATCTGCTTCTAGAAAAACTTCAAATAGTTAAGATCAATGAGAAGGATGTAAAAGATGTAATATCCCTTTTAAGATGTCGAGATGTAGGGGATTCTGACAATTTAATAAACGCTAAATACATTGCAAGTTTACTTGCAAAGGATTGGGGCTTCTACTACACCGTAACTTCCAATTTAATTAAGATCAAAGATCAGTTTATCCCCTCATACGATTTTCTCACCGAAGATGAAAAACGTATTATCTTGGAGAGGATTAATAAACTTTTAACTACCATAGAGGAAACCCCGAAAACCACTCAATGGAAATTACGCGCCAAAATAGGGACTAAAAAGAAGTGGTATAGAGAGGTTGAGGAAATATTATAGGGGGAGATGTTTAAAAATAACGGGAAATTCTCGCAATGAATATTCCTAATTCTAAACTTTATGGTTGATTGAAGTTAATTATCTAAATGCTAAAAAGCAGATACAATTATTTTCGGAGGTTAATGGGAAAAATTCTATGCCAATTGCCAAAGGAAATAACTACTGTTTTGCAAGTATATCTTGAAAAAGTTTGTAATAAAATTTTACGTTTATCACAATAATTATGACGATATTGAGACAAACGATCAGCGGATAATATTTGTAATTTACTTTGTTAACACAGAAAGAACGTTCTACAAATGAATTCTACAGAACATTATTAAGAAGCTGACCAAGTATAGTATCATCTAGAAAATTGCATGTAAATTAAATTATCTGGGAGAATGCGAGGAAAGTTAAAAGCTAGACAACATAAAATATTGTTAGAAATTAGAAAGATTGTTTCAAGAAATATAATCTGGAAAAAATAAAAATTAATAAAAAATTATGTTTTGTTTTTATAGCGACGTAGAGTTAATGGGGAATCTTCTCTTCTCCCTCTTTAATTATCCTTTCAAGTTCGCGTTTTACATCCATGTCTAAGGGCGCTGGTTTATGTGTTGCTAAAATCTCCTTAACCTTCTCCCTCGCAACTTCAACAACAGATTTACCTCCCGCCTTCTTCCAAGTTAGAAATGGCCTTGGATCAGTTATTAGAGGCATCCAAACATCCTTTGCGTGTATAAGAGTGTGTTTTTCCGCCATAAAATGCCCTTCAGGCCCAACTTTATAGATTGTGTCGAGAGCTAAAGTATCTTCATTTACCTCTATGCCTTCAGCTAGCTTCACCATCATCCTATACATTTCATAGTCTATTAAAAGCTGTTCAAAGCTTAAAACTGTGTAATTCTCCAGCAACCCAATTGTTCCACAAATATCTCCCCCCGCCAACATTGACATTAAGCCACATAATGCTTTCTCATATGCTGCTTGCTCATCTGGAACTTTAGATGAGCCTATGGTTCCGCCAGCAAAATTAGGTACACCATAATATCTAGCCATTTGAATATGTCCTGCTATCACTAAATCGGCCTCCGGGAAGGATACTGCAAATGCTCCTGTTTTAACCTCCATGGATAATGGGTATGAGCTATAAATTACTGGAGCTCCAGGATACTTCATTTGAATTACTGTATTTATAGCTAAGAACTGGGCATTCCCTATTAGCACCGATCCAGCTGGAGTTATAGGTCCTGTGGCTCCGACTAGCGGCATGGTCATTAAAACCACTGGAATACCATGTTTGCTAAACTCTAAGGCTGCGTCAGTTTCTCCTAGTGGCAATATGAGGGGTGACATCATACAAGTTACGGCGGAAATTATAGGTCTCTTCCTTAATTGTTCTACACTTCCGGCAACGGCTGCCGCCATTTTAATCAAATAAATAGCTTCTTCTCGGAGATATGTTGCTCCACTAACGAAGTGCTTCTCAGTATTATTTACTGCAGCATCATATTCATGTAAAACGTGAGCATGTTTCGGGAAATCTAGAGGCGTCACAGTTGGATAGTAGAGGTCGGCATCCTTTAAGGCATCGATAATTAGGGCACTTTTAGCTACATCATCTTTAGTTGAAGATCTCCTTTCCCCAGTTTCCAAATCTATCGTGTATAAGCCTGTTCCATCGGTAATGCAGCAAATATGTTTACCATCTAACCTTACATCGTACTTCGGGTTCCTGGCACAAAGTTTTACAATTTTTGGCGTTTTCTCAAGAGCTTCCTCGACCAAATATGGTGGAATCCAAGCCATCTTCTTCTCCTTATCAACCTTCGCCCCCGATTTTTCCAGTATCTCTAAAGCTTCTTTACTATGCACCTTCACTCCCATTTTCTCCAGAAGCTCAAGTGAGAGCATGTGAATATATTCCTTGGCATCCTCACTTAACACTTCCAATGGTTTTATTTTCCTTAAGTGTACCAAGTTTATAACCCCCTCCTCCTTTGCTGAACAAGATTCTTTATCACTTCAACGGCGGTGGTCGCATCTGGTGCATATGCAGCCCCTATTTCCTCAGCCCATTCAGGTGAGACTGCAGCTCCTCCAACTATGTATTTCACATTTAAACCCGTTCTTTTAATAGCCTCAGCAATCTCCTTTTGAACAAGCATAGTAGTAGTTAAGAGAGCTGAAGCCCCGATTACATCAGCATCGACCTCCTTAGCTTTTTCAATGAATTTTTCAGCTGGAACATCAACCCCTAAATCGTAAACTTCAAAGCCAGCAGCTGTTAGTAAAGCAGCAACGATGTTTTTACCTATATCATGAATATCTCCAGCAACTGTGCCGAGAACTACTTTACCAGACACCTTTATCTCAGCCCTCCTCTTCAAAATCTCCGGCTTCAAAACTTCCATTGCTGCTTTCATAGCTTCAGCAGCAGCTATTAATTCTACTATGAAGGCTTCACCCCTCTCATAGAGGGTCCCCACTTCTCGTAGCCCCTTAGCCAAACCTTTCTCAATGATTTCAATAGGATCTAAACCCATCTTCAAAGCCTTTTTAGCAGCTTCAACGGCAGCTTCTTTATCATAATTCTTTATGGAATTCTCCAACTCTAAAAAGATAGCTTCTTTCCCAGACATGCTAACACCTTAGCATTCAATATATATACCTATTCTTTTTATAAAACTTTCCTTCCTCTAACGGTTTGACTTATGCGTAAACCTAGAAGCATACTCATATGACAATAAAAATAGGAAGGAAAATCATTCACACTTAATATGCGCAACCTTTGCTTTTCCCAGCTTGCTTCTGCAACCATAATTTTTTAAGTTAATTCTTGTAAAATCTTATTTGGAGGATTTAATTGGGTTTTAAGGTTTTAATAGTTGGATGTGGAGCTCAGGGGAAGGTTATTTCCACATATGCGGCCAGGTCAACTGAAGTAGATGAAGTAAGGCTCAGCGACATAAATTTGGAAGAATGTAAAAGACATGCAGACTGGTTGAAGAATGATAAAGTGAGTGTACATCGTGTTGATGCAAGTAAAACTGACGAGGTATCATCTCTTGCAAGAGGGGTGGATGTGGTGGTAAATGCAGTTCTACCAAGATTTAATCTGAACATAATGGATGCAGCCTTAAAAGCTGGTGCAAATTACATAGACTTAGCTTTCGGGGAACCATATGAAAATCTCGAAAAAGAGTTGGAGCGAAACAGAAAATTCAAAGATGCAGGGCTAACTGCTGTAACAGGTTTTGGATGCGCTCCAGGGATCACGAACATACTAGCGGCATACGCTGTGGATAAACTGGATCATGTAAACGATATAGTAATCAGATTAGCCTCCATGGTTAAAGTTAAGGAGCAATTTATGAAATGGATTCCAACATGGTCTCCAGAATTGTTAGTAGCTGACTGTGTAGGAGAACCAGTAATATTTCAAGATGGAGAATTTAGGAAGGCTCCACCATTCAGTGGAGAGGAAACATATACATTTCCCGATCCCACCATAGGAACACAAACACTTTATTACCACCTGCATGAAGAACCATTTACGCTAGGTCGTTTCATAGGTAAAGGCTTAAAGAATGTATATGTTAAGAAGGGAGGTCCGGAAATAACGTTGATTAAGACATTATGGGAGCAAGGGCTTCTCAGCGATAAGCCTATAAATGTGAAAAATGTAAAAGTCACTCCAAGAGATGTTTATCTCGCGTTAGCTCCACGCCCTATAACAATGGATGAACTTCGACAAAAAGTAGAAGCTGGCATAATCGCAGATATGTACTTTGCAATTCTCGTCGAAGTAGTTGGAGAAAAGGAGGGTAAGAGTGAACATTACATATTATGGTCGGTGAGTCCTAAAATTCGTGATATTATAAAAACAATGCCTGTTGCCAATACAGTATCCTATCTAACTGGCACCATTTGTTGGTTAATGACTAAGCAACTGGGTAAAGGAGAAATAAAAACTAAAGGCGTCATAACCCCCGAACTGTTAGAACCAGCCGCCAGGCATAAATTCTTAGAAGACTTAGCTCTACAAGATCCGCCGATAATTGTATATGAAAGAGTGGAAAGACGCATAAACTAACCCCATTAGCATTATCGGTAAAACCTTACAAACATCAAAGCGTGTTTGTAAATGAATCCCCCTCGATCCTAAATTCTCCCCGAACCGCAGCCATGCATACATCATCGAAGAAGACTATGCAATTATTTATCCTCAATATTATGCTTAAAATATGGAAAATCCCTCCAATATGCGCTTTTAATGTTAAGCTTCCTCAACCCCCTCAATACTTTTAAGTCTCCTAACAAGTTTATAACCCTCCTTACATTTCCTACGCTCAAGGGAACTCTAACCAACTCATCAATAATTCTGAAATTAAAAATTTTCAAATATATCAAGGAATGTAAATAAATATGAATTGATGATCCTTAATGGTTTAATATCATCTCCTCTAACCCCATAAACACTTCACAAATAAACTAAGTGGGTAAAAGGTTAGAATAGAATTTAAGGTTAAATGAAAGGGTTTTATATGTGGATGCTTACCATTCAAATAGTTCGACGTTGGCTCTTGGAACTATGACTCTTCTACCGTCTTGTAGCTCTATTTCAACAACTCTTACTGGAGATTCTGTTTCAACTAGTTGTAGTTCGATTGGTAGGTTTACTACTTTAGCTAGTTCTCCAAAATATGGGGCTCTGATAACTCTAACTTTAGTTCCAGGTTGCATGCCTCCAACGTAAATTTCGGATTCTAATGGTAGTGATAGGGGGTCAACGTCATCTCTTGGAATGACTATTTCAGGTCTAATTACGCCAGCTCTAATCTGAGTTGCACCATCGAAACATGCAAGTTTACCCTCATTAGCCTTAAATAGGTTGAATGTTCTTGAAGCCATTGGAATTCTACCAAACCCTTCAGTTATGATTAGAGTCATGGATATATCTTCTCTACCAGTAATTGCAACTCCAATCTCGTATCCGAGGAAGTCTCTTATATCCTTGAAGTCTACTCCACCCACAACTATTCCAGCAGCTCCAACTTCCATAGCCCTTTTGAGAACCTCAGCTGATGCATACGATCCACCAACAACAAGTTTACCCTTCCATTTGAGTGAAATCATATCCACAGTTAATTCATCCTTTGGAGAATCAACGGCTACAAGTATTTCACCATGCCTCTCGCCTCCAATGCCAAATATCCCCTCAATGAATGTGGATGCACAATCTATCACCACACCCTCATTTGGAATAATTTCCGTTACTATCCCAGGTATGTATGCATCAAGCTCCACTGGTATTGGAGGCTCCCTAACAATTATTTGCCCAGTAACTTCAGATATATGCTCAATGTAACCATCAACTGGCGATTTAACTTCAGACTTCAATAATCCAA
>NZ_JANGFQ010000030.1:0-14386 GCF_024707025.1 Candidatus Culexarchaeum yellowstonense | reverse complement strand
ATCCATCATCATTCAACACCGTAAGCCTTGGATCCACAAACGCCATGAATTCCGCTAGATTTCATTTTTATGGTAGGGCTTCTCATGCTGGTGGTAGTCCTGAGGCTGGTAGGAGTGCTCTTGATGCCGTTGAGCTTATGAATGTTGGTGTTAATTATTTGAGGGAGCATGTCATTCAAGATGCTAGGATACACTATATCATTGAGAAGGGTGGAGACCAGCCTAATATTGTACCTCCGTATGCTAGGAGTTGGTATTATGTTAGGGCTCCTGAGAGGGAGCAGGTTGAAGAAATCTATAATTGGATTCTAGACATAGCTAAAGGGGCAGCACTAATGACACAAACACAATACAAAGTGGAATTCATAACTGGATGTTACAATATGATACAAAACAAGACTCTAGCAATGACATGCTTAAAAGTTATGAGGGAAATAGGAGCTCCAAAATTCAGTAAAGAGGATTATGAATTTGCAAAGAAGATACATGAAACAATACCACCGGAACAGAAGAGGAATACACTTAAAAGGATGAAAATACCTGATTGGGAGAAGCTCATGGACGTAATACTTGATGAAGAAGTTAGAGATCCATGGGATGAGGGGGAGGTAAGCCATGGATCCACAGATGTGGGTGATGTTAGCTGGCAAACACCAACATTATCCTTCGAAACAGCATGCTTCGTACTAGGTTCACCTGGACATTCATGGCAAAACGTTGCAACAGCAGGTGTGGGAATAGGGCATAAGGGAGGCATATACGCTGCAAAAGTTATTGCAGCTACAGCAATAGAAATAATGTCAAATGGCAAACTGATTGAAGAAGCTTGGAAGGAGTTTAGAGAGAAAACGAAGGGTAAAAAGTATAAGTCGCCAATACCACCAGAAGTCAAAGAGCCACCAAGAATATTCAAAACCTAAACCTAACACTCATTTTTAAATATTTAAAAAAAGAAATAAATTATAAGCATTAAATGGTCACGATCAAAATTTAAATACTGATAAACCCATTAAATAAATATCATGTACAAACTAAGTGAAGAAAGCCTAAACTTCTTAAAGGAGATTTTAGAAGAGTTTGGACCTTCAGGATTTGAGGATAGAGTGTTGAAGAGGATAAAAGATAGAATGGAAAAGTATGCAGACAAAGTGATGAAGGACAATTTGAATTCACTGATATTCATAAAGAGGGGGTTAAGTGATCGCCCAAAAATCTTGGTTGCGGGGCATGTGGATGAAGTTGGATTCGTAGTAACATCAATAACTAAGGAGGGATACTTGACATTCACAAACCTTGGAGGATGGTTTGACCAAGTATTATTGGCACAAAAAGTTATAGTGATGACTGGGAAGGGGCCTGTATTGGGGGTGATAGCATCAAAACCACCACATCTACTAACACCAGAGGAGAGGCAGAAGGTTGTAACCATGAGGCAAATGTACATCGACGTGGGGGCCACATCAGAAGAGGAAGCCAAGAATATGGGGATAAGGGTTGGAGACCCCGTAGCTCCATACCCAACATTCCAAATATCAAACAGTGGGAAAACAATATTTGCAAAAGCCTTCGATGATAGGATTGGAGCATTCATAGCCATGGAAGCCCTTAAATACATAAAAGAGAATAACATTGAACATCCAAACACATACTACGCAGCAGCCACAGTGCAAGAGGAAGTTGGATTAAGGGGTGCTGAAACTGTTAGATGGGTTGCAGATCACGATCTAGCCATAGTGACAGAAGTGGATATAGCTGGAGATGTCCCAGGAATATCACCTGGAGAAGCACAATCAAAACTTGGCAAAGGACCCACAATAGTAGCCTTCGACAGCTCCATGATACCAAACCAGAAATTAAAGGAATTCGTAATAAAAGTTGCTGAAGAAGCAAAAATACCATACCAGCTAACAGTAGTAAGGGGAGGAACTGATGCTGGGAGACTCCACATGTATAAGGAGGGTAGACCAAGCATAGTTATAGGAGTCCCCACAAGACACATACACAGCCACGTTGGAGTAGTACATAGAGATGATGTGGAAAACGCCGTGAGATTAGTAATAGAGTTAATTAAGAGACTGGATGAAGCAACAGTCAAAAGCTTCACAGAACTATAAAATGAAAAGTCCAACCTATTTTTAAACACTTAAACCCACATTTTTTAGCTTAACCCTTTGATTTCAAGACTTAGA
Source organism: Candidatus Culexarchaeum yellowstonense (assembly GCF_024707025.1). NCBI lineage: Archaea > Thermoproteati > Candidatus Culexarchaeota > Candidatus Culexarchaeia > Candidatus Culexarchaeles > Candidatus Culexarchaeaceae > Candidatus Culexarchaeum > Candidatus Culexarchaeum yellowstonense. The sequence goes on along the minus strand of NZ_JANGFQ010000030.1, from coordinate 12,197 downwards.
ATTTTAATCAACCACAATAATGTCTTCAACCTATCCAATGCAATCCTCCTCCCCACATCTGTATTCATGTGGGCTGGTATATGTATAAGCTTTGAGAATACATGATCAATGGTGTAGTGGGCATCATCAATATCTCTAAATCTAGGAATGATTTCAGGTTCAAAGTACATCACCCTACCAGCAAACTCCCCATAGATCATCATCCTAGAGAAACCTATAACGCCAAGGGCATCAAGTCTATCAGCATCCTGGAGAATCATGGAAACTGCATCCATGGAGGTTAAACCGGAACTCCAACTATGTACACGAATAGCATTACATACAATATCAATATCGGTGGATTCGAGACCTAAATCTAACAACATGGCTTTTGCGTATTCAGCAGATTTAACCGCATGATCCTCCTTAACACCAAATATGGGTATGGAAATATCATGTAGTAAACATGCTAGAGTTAATAAAAGCTTATCATGCTCAGATAAACCCATCACATCAGCTATCATTAAAGCATTATTCAATACACGTTTAACATGTAGGAAATCATGTGAAGATGGGTAATTCCCCTTATTGCTCAAATATATCTCCAAAACCTTACCCTCAACAACTTTAACTAAACTATGTAAATCCAAAATGGATCACATAAACAAATGAGCGAAGAATTCAGATAAGGATTTCTAAAGACTATGGAATTAAACCTGCAAGTAGAGCCGCAAAGAATTTAACTAATTTAGCATGATCCTCCAAGATCCCATATAGAGGCTCATCATAATCAACATTTGAAAGGAGGTTAGCATGCAACTTCAATCTACAACCACCCACAATAAAATCCTCTAGAACCCTATAATTCAATTTAGAAAGCAATTTAACCAATTTAAAGGAGAGCTTAAATCTACGTGAAAGCTCATCGAAGAATGGCTTGTAGAGAGCAGATATGTCACTTAAATCAATAAACCCAGAAAGGTAACTATTGATAAGTTTTGAAAGAACCTTGGAAGCCAAGCATATTGGGTAAAGCCCACCACCAGTTAAGGGTTTACTCATCTGAATAGAATCACCAATTGCGAGAACCCTACCACAACCATAAGAACCTATGGGGCCACGTATAATTAAACCACCAAAAAACCTTTCAAAATGGACCTTGGAGAGAAGCCCCTCAAACTCCAATCGCTTCAATAAAGCATTAAATTTAGGCTTGAAATCCATGGAATTCCTAACCATCAAGCCAACAATACATCTATCATCACCTATGGGTATAAACCATGAAAAGTAATCGCTGAAATCACGATCAATATATACATGAATAAATTCACTACCAACCCCACCGCGAATTAAAGCTTGAAAACCATAAAAATCATCACCAAAACCCACAAGACCCAAACGTCTAGAGAAAACCCTCCTAGAACCTTCAGCCAATATTATCAGCTTAGAATTAAATTTCAAATCACCCACATAAATGAAACCATTAGGATCAACATTGGAAACAAAACTGTTGAAATGGAATACGTGACCAAGACTACAACATTTATCATACAAATAACGTTCTAAACCAACCCTATCAACCCTTAAAGCCAAAGGCTTACCAAACCAATAAACCTTGTAATCACCAAAATGAATAACCATACCATGATACTCAGCTTCAACAAGACTCCTAGGAACATTAAGCATATCAAAAGTCCTTGGACTAATTATCCCAGCACAATGCATGGGGAAACCCACACTGGAATGCTCTTCAAATATATGCAAATCCCCATCAATCATACTTGAAATATAAAGCCCAGAAAAACCTCCCCCAACAACACATACATCAAAACTCTTCATGAAAAACACTCCACAAAGAAATATGATATCCCAATGTAAATAAGTATTAAATTCTGAAAGGACATCAAGATATATGGGTAGCAATGAACCAACATGACAGCGAAATATTCCAAGAAGTAGTGAAAGCATTAAGAAATGGGGATAGAGTGGCATTATGCACAATAGTGGAAAAGAAGGGGTCTGGACCTAGAAATATTGGCGCAAAAATGATCGTATATAGGGATGGGAGAACATTTGGAAGCATAGGTGGAGGCAATCTTGAAAGGATAATAGTGGAAGAAGCCTTGAAAGCTATGAATGAAAATGAAAGTAAAACCATAACACTATCACTTGGAGGTGGAGAAGGGATTGAAACAGGTCTAATATGTGGTGGATCAATAAAAGTTTTCATAGACATAATAAATCCAAAACCAAAACTAATAATAGTAGGCTCTGGAAACATAGCTAAACCATTAGCGGAAATAGCAAACATAGTTGGATTCGAAGTAACAATAGTAGATGACAACCCAAATACAGCCACGAAAGACAGATTCCCCACAGCCAACAAAATAATCATAAATGAAGATCTAGCAAAAGGATTGAATGAAGCAAACCTAGATGAGGAAAACTTCATAGCAATAGTCCATGGAGATGTAAATAAGGAATATGAAGTACTCAAGAATGTGTTAAAGGGGAAAGCGAGATACATAGGACTACTAGGTAGTAGGAGGAAGGGAGCCGAGTTAAAGAGGAAGCTGATTGAAGAGGGGTTTAAGGAGGGGGATGTTGAAAGAATAAAGGTTCCAATAGGAATAGACATAAATGCGGAAACCCCTGAAGAGATAGCCATAAGCATAATGGCAGAATTGATAATGAATTTGAGGTGTAAAAAGTGATCACAGCAATAATACTCGCAGCAGGAGCTTCAAAGAGATTTGGAAGAAACAAACTCCTAGAAACGATAAATGGGAAGCCAATGATAAAATGGACCGTTGAAGCTGCATTAAATAGCATGGCAAATGAAGTTGTAGTTGTATTGGGATTTGAAGCCGAAAAGGTTGCTGAAGCCATAAAAGACTTGCCATGCAAAAAAGTGATAAATGAAAATTACGAGGAGGGGATGAGTAGCTCAGTTAAATGTGGACTTAGAAATGCCATGGATAAAAGCATGGCAATACTAATAATACCGGGAGACTGCCCACTAATAAGAAGTGAAGACATAAACAAAGTGATAAAGAGGTATCTTGAAACCAGAAAACCAATAGTGATAGCCACACATAAAGGTAGAAGAGGACACCCAATAATGATAAGCCGAGAATTATTCGAAGAAGTTATGGGAATAAGTGAAGAAGGGATGGGGTTAAAGGAGGTAATTAAAAGACATGAAATGGAAATAGCATACGCAGAAACGGAAAACGCTGGAGTTATTAGGGACATAGACAACCCAGAAGACTTGAAAGAAGCTCTAAAACTAATGCAAAAATGAGGAGTTAACAATGAATCCAAATAAAAATTTCAAGTACACCCCATCTGAAATCGCCATAAAAAGGGTTTTGGAATATATAAAACCAATAGAAGAAGTTGATGAAATACCAATAGATAATGCAGTGAACAGAGTTTTAGCGGAAGATATAGTGGCATATAGTGATATCCCACCATACAACACATCCCACTTCGATGGATATGCAACAAGATATGAAGACACCATGGAAGCATCATATGAAAAACCAGTAACATTAATCGTAAAGGGGGAAGTTAAACCAAATACAATAGTAAACTATGAAGTTAAAGCTGGAGAAGCATATAGGATAAATACGGGCGGATATCTACCAAGGGGGGCAAATACGGTAATACCAAGAGAAGCTGTAAAGGTAATTGATGAAAATAAGATACAAGTTACACGTAAATCAAAACCATTAGAACACGTCATAAAAGCTGGGGAGGACTATAAGAGGGGGGAGACAATATTCAAGAGGGGGAGGATAATAGAACCAAAAGACCTAGATCTAATAGCATACATGAAAATTGAGAAACTTAAAGTCTACAGGAAACCAGTAATATCGATACTTGCAGTTGGGGATGAGTTGATAGCAGAAGGAGGTTCACCCCACACCCTCATGATCTCAAACCTAATAAGGGAATTTGGTGGAGAGCCAGTGGATATGGGGATAGCTAAAGACGACATCAATGATATTTCAAGCAAAATTTTGGATGCATCCATGAAGAGCGATCTAATAGTGACCATTGGAGGATGCTCCGTGGGATTCACAGATCTAGTTGCGGATGCCGTACTATCAATCCCAAATTCACAAATAATAGTTAGGGGGATAAGGAGGATTCCTGGGAGACAGACGAGCTTCGCAATAGCATATGGGAAGCCCATACTAATGTTGCCAGGATTAATACAATCCATGACCATAGGATTCTACACCCTAGGAGTACCTGCAATAATGAAGCTTAGTAATGTGGATGCCAACTGTAAGAGCATGGTAATAAAAGTTAAAGTTTCAAGGAGGGTTAAAGTGGAAAACATGCTACCCTTTGAGAGAGTACTTTTTGGAAGGATAATTGAGTTGGGGGATATTCCAAAAGTGGAGTTACTAAGTGGTTCATCGATGCTTAGGAGGATGATCATAGAATCCCATGGATTCATAATAGTACCACCATTCAAAAGGGAAGTGTTGGATGGAGAAGTTTTAGAAATGAATCTATTTAAGCCAATAAATCTACAGTAATTGTGGGGATTAAGAATTAGAGAAGTAAGCATAAGCCAATTAAGCATAGAATTAAATATGGATGTAAATGATTTGAAGAGGGAATTGGGAAGCCACGATCTTGAAGATAAAAATGTAAGGATATTCGTGGAGGATTACGTTCCAATAAGACTTCAAGAACTATTTTCAGAATTAAATGATAAATTCAGTTTAAATGTTGTTGAAGCCATAGTTTTCAATGGGAAATTGATAATTATTTGTAAAAGTGGAGGTTTAGGGAAGACTATCCTTGGATTAACTGCTAATCAAGAAAGCCGCACCAATCAATGATCATTGTAGCCATAACTTTAACTGCATTCACAACATTCCTCAAATCAACCCATTCATTGTATGCATGCATCTGGGTTATGGTTCCAGGTCCAAAGCATACTGTCGGTATATTCATCTTCATCAAAATCCTCATATCAGTAGCCCCCTCATGCCCCTTAACAATGGGTTTAACACCTAAAGCAGAGGTATAAGCATTAACTATTGTGGAAACTATTGGATGATCCATGGGAACCTCCACGCCTTCACCAGCATACCCCTCCTGGACAATTTCTGGTGGATTATACTTCAACCATGGATCCAGCATGGAATACTTCAAAATGAAATCCCTCAATTCAGATATGGCATCAACTATACTTTCACCTGGAAGTAAACCCATCCTACCACGCAACTCAGCTTCATCAGGAATAGCACTAGGATAGCTTCCAGCATTAAACATTCCAATGAATAAAGCTAAAACCCCCCTATTATCTGGATATAATGGGTGCTTCTTCTCAGAAACTCTAATCTCATAAAGCTTTTTAACAGCATCATAAACCTTATAAGCTTGCTCAATGACGTTTACACCCTCCCAAACCCTAGACATGGAAGCAGTTTTACCCCTAACCTTAATCTTAAACCACATACTACCAGAAACTGCTGGTTGAACCTCCATATCACTAGCTTCAGCATTCACAGCACCATCAGCCACATACCCCCTAAGTAGAGCTGCAAGTGTACCATTACTACTATACTCTTCATCGATTACGTAATGCAAATACACATTTCCGAGTGGGTGAACATCAGCCTCCAAAAGCAATTTGGCAGCCATGGTGTAAGCTGCAACACCACTCTTCATATCAGATGCACCCCTACCATAAATCCTATAACCATCAATAACACCGCCAAACGGGTCAAACTTCCAAGAAGATAATGGGCCTGGTGGAATGACATCAATATGCCCATTAAATGCAAGAGACCTCCCCCCACCACAACCCTTAACTATCCCAACAAGCATAGGCCTATCCTTATAAGGCAACTTAACCTTCTCAGCCAATGGATGCTTAGAAAGCTCAGCTTCATCTATAAACCACATATCATAACCTAAACCCCAATCCTTAAGCTTAGAGGCTATGAACTCTTGAATCCCCCTCTCCTCACCAGTAACGCTTGGAATCCTAATGAGATCGCGAAGGAAGGATATTATTTCATCCTTACTATTATCAATATGATCCAAAACCTTCCTCAAAACTTTATCACGATCCACAGGAAACACCAAATAACTGTGTTAAAACGAAAGTAAATAATGCTTACCATTACTCAAAAAGCATTTTATACATAGCCAATACAATAATTGTGTATCGTGAGCAAAAATTATGAGGGCAGCAATACTTAGATCCCCAAGAAACATAACGTTATCTGAAGTGCAAACACCATTAAGTCCAAGGAGCGATGAAGCTATAATAAAAGTGGAGTATGCAGCCATATGTGGAACAGACCTACACCTATATAGAGGTGAAACTCCAGCCAAATATCCAGTAATACTTGGACATGAATATGCAGGGGAAGTTTTAATGGTTGGCCAAGGCGTTAAGGAAATAAAACCTGGAGATAGAGTTATAGGGTCATATATGGCATCATGCGGGAAATGTAGATTCTGCATTCTCGGAAAACCACAACTATGTGAAAGGAGACTCATGTTCGGGATAAATGTGGACGGATCCTTCGCAGAATACATGAGAATACCATTAGCTGAAAGGGTACTCGTAAAGATTCCAGAAGATCTGGATTATAGGGATGCAGTTCTAGTGGCAGACACCTTCCTAACAGCATTAAATGCCGTTGAAAAAGCATTGAAACCAGGGGAAACATTACTAATAACTGGACTTGGAAATATAGGGTTATCAGCAGCCTTAGCAGCAAAAATTATGGGGGCATCAACAATAATAGGAACTGCCAGGAGGGAGAAGCCTACAAGAATAGCCATGGAATTAGGGGTTAGATACGTTTTAAACCCAGATAAAGAGGATGTTGTGAAAAAGGTGATGGATTTAACGGATGGATATGGTGTAGACTCATCAATAGAAGCCAGTGGAGCGCAGAAGAATATGAAAATAGCATTCGAAGCACTAAAACCGGGAGGGAAAATGATTCAAGTGGCAATACCTGCAGAAACGGTAACCATGGACTTAAAGTACATAATTGGATTAGAGAAATCAATAATAGGGGTGCTGAACCCAGGAACACCTCCATACATAGAAAGAGCATTGAAAATCGTTAAAAATGAAATTCACCGTTTAAGAGCCATAGTCACACATGAATACAGCTTAGATGAAGTTGGAAAGGCAATGGAAGTTATGGATAAGAGGATTGGAGACCCAATAAAAATATTGTTGAAGATAAGCTGAAACCAATAGTTATATTCATCCAACAATAAATTATGTATTGGTAATTTAAATGCCAAGGGTATCAATAGTAAAGGTAAATGAACCTATAAACAAGGATAACGTCCATGAAGCTGTGAAGAGAGCAATAAACATGATTGGAGGAATTAATAGGTTCATAAAACCAGGGGAAAGGGTTCTTATAAAACCAAATCTCGTAAGCCCAAGACCTCCACCAGTAACCACAGATCCAAAAGTTGTTAGAGCAATAGCGTTAATGGTTAAAGAAGCTGGAGGAATCCCAATAATAGGGGAATCATGCTCAGCCATGACACACTGGTGGAGGGAGGGGATGGGTACAAAACAGGTTATGGAAGTTTTAGGATACATGAACATGGCAAGGGAGATTGGAGCTGAAATAGTACCATTCGATGAACATGGCGAATTCAAATCTGTAAAAATGAAGGTTCCAAATGGATTATTGTTGAAGGAAGTTGAAATAGCTGAAATAGTTCAGAAGGTTGACAAGATAATAGGAGTGCCAGTACTGAAGACAAGCATGGAGGGGGGTGGAATAACTGGATGCATAAAACTGATGCATGGAATGGTAAACACATTCAATGATAGACTTAAATGGCATAGAACAGACCTATGGTATAAACTCGTAGATGAAATAAAACCGTATAGGGATAAGTACATTCTAGGCGTAATTGACGCCATAAAATGCATGGAGGGGGATGGACCAATACATGGAAACCCAGTGGACATGAACCTAATAATAGCTGGAGATGATCCAGTAGCTACAGACGCAATAGCAGCAAAAATAATTGGATACGAATATCCACACTTGGAAGTTGGACCAATAGCAATAGCGCATACACAAGGGTTAGGTGTGGGAGACCCATCAAAAATAGAAGTTTTAGGGGAACCCATAGATAAAGTTAAGAGGAGATTCAAATTCGCAACATGTGAAATAATTGAACCACACTTCCCAAACACAATAGTAATAGATGGAGCCACATGCAGAACATGTAAAGCATGGATAAAATTCACATTATACATGCTTAAAGACACAGGATTCTTCGAAGAATTAATGGGGATGAATAAAAAGTTATTCTTCTACGTTGGATTAAACACTCCAATACCACAAACAGTAGAGGAATTAAAGAGCGTTAGTGAAGAGGGGTTGATAATAGTATTTGGAGAATGCGCAGCTTCCACAACGGCGAGAGAAATATACTGGATCCTAGCTCAAGGACCTCTAAGAGAAAGGGCTATGATAGTGCATGGATGCCCACCCTTCGCAGTTTCACACTACGCATCAGAAATAAGGAGAAAGTTGGGATTGGAAGTTGGTGAAAGGGAGAGGGAAGCCTTCAAATACGTCCCCACATAGATGGAGGGGGCATATGGGTGAGTGAAGCTATAAAATTGTTGGAAAAGTGGCTTAAAGCAGAAGAATTCACGATAGTAGGTAAGTCGATAGATAGAGTGGATGCCATAGACAAAGTTACTGGGAAAGCTAAATTCATGGAAGATTACATGCTCCCAGGAATGTTATATGCAAAGATTGTAATGAGCAGTGAACCCCATGCAAGGATAAAGAGGGTAAATGTAGAAAGAGCACTGAAAATTCCAGGGGTTGTGAAAGTTATAACGGCAAGAGATGTGCCAGGTGAAAATCAAGTTGGATACGCCCTACCAGATCAACCACTACTAGCGGATGGGAAGGTTAGATATCATGGGGAACCTGTGGCAATAGTGGTGGCTGAAACGCCTGAAACAGCGGCAATGGCGGCATCTGAATTAAACATTGAATACGAACCACTACCAGCAATATTAGATCCATTGGAATCCATGAATAGGAGGGATGTATTAGTTCATGATGAAATTGGTAGCAATATAGCATTCACAACAAAGGTTAGGAAGGGGGATGTGCATAAAGGATTCCAGAAGGCAGACGTTATAGTGGAAAACGAGTATAGAACACAACACCAAGAACACCTATACCTAGAAACTGAGGGGGCATTAGCAATACCTGAAATTGGTGGCATGTACACTATAATGTCATGTGCACAATACCCACATTTAGCACAAGCAATAACGGCAAGGGTGCTGGGATTACCAACAAACAAGATAAGGATTGTGCAACCATACATTGGAGGAGGATTCGGTGGAAAAGATGATACAGGTCCACTGGTTGCTGCACAAGCAGCATTGGCATCCCACTTAACAGGTAAACCAGTACTACTAATATATTCTAGGGAAGAATCTTTCAGGATACATTGCAAAAGGGAGCAGAGCATAATAAAGTATAAGTCTGGAGCCACAGCAGATGGCATTCTAACAGCAATAGATGTAAAGATAATAATGGATGCAGGGGCATATGCCAATAGAGGGCCATTCATACTTTGGAGAGCTACAATGCATGCATCAGGACCATACCACGTGGAAAATGCAAAAGTAGATGGATACTGCGTATACACGAATAAAGTGTATCAAGGATCCTTCAGGGGGTTTGGAAACCCAGACATACAATTCGCAGCAGAATCGCAAATGGATGAAATAGCCAAGAAATTGGGTTTAGATCCATTGGATGTTAGATTAAAGAACATCCTAAAACCAGGAATGACAACAATAACAGGTCAAATGCTAGATGAATCCGTTGGAATAGGTGAAGCATTAAGAATGCTTGCAGAAAGGGCAGATTGGAGGAGGAAGAGGAGGATGTATGAAGGTGATAGTGGGAGATATCGTAGGGGGATAGGGTTAGCTTGTGGATGGCATGGTATAAGTACAAGTAGAGGAGTCCCAGACTGGTCCAATGCAATAATTAAAGTGAATAAAGATGGTGGAGTTGAAGTTTACACTGGAATAACTGAGATAGGGCAAGGGACACCCACAACATCACATGTACAAATTGTAAGTGAAATTTTAGGGATACCAACAGAATACATAACAATACATTTCGGAACAACAGACGCCCCAGACACTGGTGCCACACATGCTTCAAGAGGTACAAGTATAGGAGCCATAGGAGTGCTATTAGCAGCAGCTAAATTAAGGGAGAGACTTACAACATTAGCCTCAGAAATGCTTCAATGCCACCCAGAAGAATTGAAATTTGAAAATGGAAGAATATACTCAAAGAATAATCCAGAGAAGAGTTTGAAGTGGAAGGATCTAGTAAATGAAGCCTTCAATAGGGGGGTAGAGTTATCCTCAACTGGATACTTCCATCTACCAAAGGGGAAGTTCGACCATGAAGTTGGACAAGGATATGCATATCCAGCATACAGTTACATAATAAACATAGCTGAAGTGGAAGTGGATGTGGAAACAGGTATAGTGAAGGTGATTAGGATGTGGCCAGCAATAGCTAGTGGAAGAATAATAAACCCAAAAGCCGTGGAGGGACAAATAGAGGGGGCAATAGCACAGGGAATAGGGTTAGCATTAATGGAGAAATTGGAATTCGATGAGAAGGGTGCAATAATAAATCCAAACTTAACAGACTACGTCGTTCCAACAGCAATGGATATGCCAAAAATAGAGAAACCAATATTCATTGAAGACTTATTCAAATACGGCCCCTTCGGAGCTAAGGGAGTTGGGGAAATGGCACTAATACCAACACCAGCAGCCATAGCCAATGCAGTTGCCCACGCCATTGGTAAAAGAATATTTGAACTACCATTAACACCTGAAAAAGTTTACTTCAAAATAATGGGGAGGGGATAATGCCAAAGATAACCATAAAAATAATGTTTGGACCACTTAGAAGTTTAACTGGATTAGATGAATTAAACATTGAAGCAGAGGGATTCAAAGAAATATTGGAAAAACTATCAAAGATGTATGGGGAACAAGTATACGACATATTCTTCTCAAAAGATGGATCACCACACCCATTCAACCACATAATAATAGATGGAAAAACATATACAGCACAAGAAGCATTGAACATGAAATTCAAAGAGGATAAAACGATATACCTTTGGCCTGCATTAGATGGAGGTGTATAGGTAGATGATATTATTCTACCAACTACCAAAATTCAATTACCATAAACCAAAAGATTTGAATGAAGCCCTAAAGCTCTTAAAAGAAATAAAAGATGCAAAACCAATAGCTGGTGGAACGGATTTAATGGTTGATATGAAGATAGGTAGAGTGAAAGCTGGAAATCTAATAGATATATCCAATTTAAGAGAACTCAGAAAAATTGAATTCCATAAGGATAACGTAATTATTGGAGCGGCCGTAACATTACAAGAGATAATTAACGATGAGAGAATTAGAAGGGAGATTCCAATATTGGCAGAAGCTGCGGAAAGTATGGGTTCATGGCAAATAAGGAATGTAGCTACAATTGGAGGAAACATATGCAACGCATCACCAGCTGCAGATATGGCTCCACCACTAATGGTGTTAAACTCAAAATTGAAGCTCTCAAGCATAAATGGAGATAGAATAATACCAATAGAGAAATTCTTCAAAGGACCAAGACAAACAGAATTAATGGCGGAGGAAATTCTAACGGAAATAATAGTGCCAAGAGAATCATGCAATGCTGGAATGAAATTCATGAAGATAGGTAGAAGAAGAGCACATACCCTATCCATAGTTGCAACAGCCGTAGCCGTGAGAACAACAGAAGACAAGATAGAATATGTTAGAATAGCATTAAACTCCATAGCACCAACACCAATTAGAGCATACAAAACTGAAGAAGAATTAATTGGTTCAAGGATAGATGAAGTGGATGTGAAGGTGAAGAAGCTAACTGAGGAAATTAAACCAATAAGCGATGTTAGAGCATCAGCAGAATATAGAAGGGAAATGGCTGTGAAAATAACCATGGAAGCGTTGAAAAGGTCCATTGAAAATTGGAGGTGTAAAGAGCGATGAAAAACATTAGATTCCAATTGAATGGAGAATGGGTGGAAGTGGAAGCTGAGGAAAACATGACCCTACTAGACTTGTTGAGGAGGAG
>NZ_JANGFQ010000029.1:0-15089 GCF_024707025.1 Candidatus Culexarchaeum yellowstonense | reverse complement strand
TGCTTGATCATGTGGGTAGGAAGCCCATAGAAGTTCTCTACCTCCTCGCAGCTGGATTTGGAAGTTTCATGCTAAGCATATCTAGGGATCCAACATCAATCCTAATATGTAGCATCATAATATCATTCTTCAATTTGGGGGCATGGTCTGCACTATACGCATACACACCTGAACTATATCCAACTGAGATTAGGGGGACTGGTTCCGGTGCAGCTGCAAGTATTGGTAGGATTGCCGGGATAATAGCCCCCACAGCCACTCCACTCATATACACGTATTGGGGTTTAAATGCTGCATTCACAGTTTTTGCATCAATACATTTCCTTGGCGCATTGGCCACATTAATCCTTGGATTTGAAACTAAGGGGAGGACACTGGAGGAGTTAGCTAAGTAGTAATAATACATTAATATATATTATTATGTTTTCAACTTGTTATTGTGGTCTTCTATGACTAGCAGAATTGTTTCAGCTGAACATCCACATACCGTTGAGGGGGTTCAGTATCACATTAAGTGTAAGCCTGGTGATGTGGCTAAATATGTATTGCTCCCTGGGGATCCTGATAGGGTTCCTAGGATAGCTAAGTATTGGGATGAAGCTAGGGAGGTTGCTAGGAATAGATGCTATGTAACTTATACTGGAACTTATAAGGGTAAACCCATATCTGCAACTTCCACTGGTATAGGTTGCCCATCTACGGCAATAGCTTTGGAGGAGCTTTTGAGGATTGGAGCTAAAACTTTCATTAGGGTTGGAACTACTGGTTCCATACGTTCAGAGGTTAGGGTTGGGGATTTGGTTATTAGTTCTGGTGCTGTTAGGCTTGAGGGTACTAGTAGGCAGTATGTTATGGTTGAGTATCCTGCAATTGCAAGTTATGAGGTTGTTTTAGCATTGATTGAGGCTGCTGAGTCTCTTGGGGTTAGGTATCATGTTGGTTTAACTGCCAGCACTGATAGCTTCTATGTTGGTCAAGCTAGACCTGGATTTAATGATTATCTTCCAAGCTTCTCTAGGAATATAATTTCTGATTTGCAGGCTTGTGGTGTTTTGAATTTTGAGATGGAGGCTTCCACAATATTCACTTTATCAAGCATTTATGGTGTTAGGGCTGGCGCTATCTGTGCTGTTTTGGCCAATAGGGTTACCAATGAATTTGTGGAGGATGCTGGGGTTGAGGATTGCATTAAAGTTGCCAATGAAGCTGTAAAAATATTGAGTGATTGGGATTCCCTCAAGGATTATAGTGGTAAACGGTACTTCTATCCGAGCTTGTTGTCGAAGTAGTTTCATTTGTTAAACCCTTAATTTTCATAAATTCTTTAACTATTTCTATCCCTGAACTTGTCCCTATCCTATCTGCTCCAAGCATAATATAGTGGATTGCGTCTATTAACGTTCTAATTCCACCTGATGCTTTAATCTTCTTATTGGAGTTCTCCTTTATTATCATTATGTCGCTTGGAACTACTCCTCTAGGTCCGAATCCAGTGCATGTCTTTATGTAATCCACTTCAGTTTCATTTAGTGTTTTTGATGTTAATGCTATTTCTTCATTGGTTAGGTATGGTGTTTCTATTATTGCCTTGATAACCCCTCCACCCCTCTTAACTATCTTTGATAGTATTTCAGCTTCACTTTTCACCTTATCATATCTCCCACTTTTAACGTATGATATATTTATCACGTAATCTATTTCATTTGCACCATCAGCCAATGCCCTTTCCACTTCAACCTTCTTTACTTCAATGTTTTGGTATCCAAGTGGGAATGATATTACTGTTGCCAATTTCATTTTTCCACAAACCCTCTCCTTAACTTCACTTATGTAGCATGGTGGTATTACTAGGCATGCGAAATTGTAGTTTAAACTTTTCTCAATGAATTCCATAACCCCCTTTACTCCCACTTCCGGTTTTAGCATGGTGTTATCTATGTGTTTGGATAATTCTTCAATGCTCATTTTGCTTATGTAATCTCTTATGATCCTCATTGATTAAATATCTCTTTAATCTAGCTTAAAGCTGTTTTGTTGGGTGCCTCTCAGTCCTATACCATTCAACTTTTGGTTTTATTAGTGAGTATAGTGTTGTTAAGCCTATTATAATCCACATTGGGAATGGTATTATGAAGGCGCGTTTATCCTCTATCTTTTCCCCAGTGATTATTAGGAAGAGTGGTGATATTAGCACAGATACTATTAGGTATATGCATATGTAGAGTGGTATGGGGTCTGGGTCTAATCCAATAATCTTTGAGATGGGGGCTATTAGTAGCGTGTATATTGTTGATATGGATATTATTAGGTATGAGATTGGTGATAAGTAGTATAATCCATTGACAATCTTAACTTTCAATGGCACATCCTCTTTAACTAGTCTTGTGAAGCATTGTATTAACCCCCTATTCCACCTCATCCTCTGCTTTATTAATGATTTCACAGTGTATGGTCCCCTCTCAATTATTATGCTGTCCATTAAAGCCATCCTTAACCCCCTCTTTGCGAATTCCACTGTTAGCATTGAGTCTTCAGTTAAAGTTTCTGGGAATCCCCCGATTCCTCTAATTGCTTCTGTTGATACGAATAGTCCTTCACCACTATAATGTGGGTAACTTGTTATGTATTTTAATGCTGGTAGAGCTATGTTAACCCATAGGCATGTCTCCACATATGAGAATAATTGTGGTAGCTTATTTCCACTCCTCAAAACCTTCACTCCCACCGAATCATATTTCTCGTCATTCATTAGGGAAACCCCCCTTGCTATCTGGTATGGGTCTAGTATGTCATCGTCTGCATCGTAAACCACTATGAATGGTTCATTGACGAATTTCAATGCATAATTTAGGCTTTTGGCTTTGGAGCTCCTTGATTCTGGGTGCACTATTATCTCATACTTAATGTTGTTTTCATCTAGAATTCTACATTTATCCATAACGCTTTTCATGGTTTCATCATCCCCCTTCTCCACTATGATGAGAACCCTCATCTTCCCCCTATCATAAACTTGGTTGGTAATGCTTCTGAAGGTTTTCTCTATACTTTCCCCCCGCTCTCTATACAATGGTATTAGTATTGCTATTCTTGAATTGAATTTTGGTTTTGGTTTAAGCCAAACTTTATCCTTAAGCTTCAATATTAAGCTTATGGTTCCCAGTGTGTGTAGGGAGAAGGGGATGGCTAAGAGTGTTATTAGGATTAATGTGAGCATGAATATTCACTTTATCAGCTTTCTAATCTGAGCTTATCTTGGAATATATTTAACCTATTCCATAAAGTTTATCCATAATTTTTATGGGAATATTTTAGGTTAAATTATGATTGGCGCTCAATTTATTTAAATAAAATTATATATTAGCTTTACCCATATATTTGGAAGCCTACATATCAAATGGATGCATTAATTTATAATTGTCGTATTATATTGTTGTTTGAGTGTTATGATTGATTGGGATGATATTTTAGAGGGTTTGAGGGATAAGTGGTGGAGGGGGTTTGGAGAGGATGTTGTGTTTTGAATCTTCATGAATGGGTAAACGTTAATATGTTTGTCTAGATTAATCTTTCTTCTTGGATGTCATTTACTTGTCCACGTTGTAATGGTAAACTTAGATTTCACAATATTGAATCTTCCACAAAATACTTTATTTCATGCGTTTCCTGCGGTTTATCCAGTTTGGTTGATGCGGGATTTAGGGATAAGATTCTCGCATACTACACTTTCCTAGATAATTATAGGGCTGGGAAAATCTCTGATTTTAAGGGTTTAATCCCCGAGCTAATCTCTCTAGGTTTGCTTAGAGATCCGAATGAGATTAGGGGTATGATTTCTAAATGTGGTTTAAGTGTTGAGTCTCTTCCTGAGGTTGTTAGGGATATCCTCTTCTCCCTTAGCGATTATGTTGCTCTATATAGGTTTATTGAACCCCCAAAGGTTGAGTATGGTTGTAGTGTTGATGAATTGAATGTTAATGATGGGTTGAAGAATGCTTTGAAGAGTTATGGTATTAATAGGTTGTATAGGTTTCAGGAAGAGGCTATTAAACGAATATTGAATGGTGAAGATATAGTTATAGTTGCACCTACGGGTTCTGGTAAAACTGAGTGTTTCGCAATTCCAATAATACATTTAATTGCATCTAGTAGGGATAGGCGATTCTATCCACTAGTCCCTGAAGGCTTGAGGGTTCTTAGAGCTCTATTCATATATCCAACTAAGAGTTTGAGTAGGGATCAACTTCTCAAAATTAGGAGATTGGCAACTCCATTGGGTGTTACTGTTAGGATATTTGATGGTGATACATCAACCTCTGAGAGGGAGGAAATATACAATAACCCTCCAGACATATTGATGACCAATTTCGATATAATCCATCATCACCTTTCCCATAGAACTCCATTATCAAATCATTTTAAGAGTGTTAGGTATATTGTTGTTGATGAACTTCATAGTTATGTTGGTGCTTTTGGAGCTAATGTTCATTGGATTTTGAAGAGGCTTCAGAGGGTTTGCGGCTATACGCAGATGATAGGTTGCTCTGCAACAATATCCAATCCTGGGGAGTTTGCCAGTATGCTTTTCGATAGGCGTGTTGGGGTTGTTGAGGGTTCTGGTAGGAGGGGTGGATTCCACTTCATAATGTTGTATCCATCAATTAGATCATTCTACTCTGCAATTGGGGATGTTGTTTCAAAGCTTGTGAAGTATGGTTATAAAACCATTGTCTTCTCCAATAGCCATGTGGAGGCTGAGGTTGTTAAACAGGTTCTTGATGATAGGAATGTTAAATCTTATGTTCATAGGGCTGGTTTACCGAAGAGTTATAGGGTTAAGGTTGAGGAGGATTTTAGGAGTGGGAGGATAATGGTTGTTTCAGCAACACCAACATTGGAGCTTGGAATAGATGTTGGCGATGTTGATTGCGTCATAACCTCCCCAATTGGTTTAGCTAGATTTATGCATAGGATTGGTAGGGCTGGTAGGAGGGGGCAGGAGGCTATTGCAATACTCATGCTTAGAGGTGGAGATCCCATAAGCGCTTACTATAAGAGGAATCCTGAGAAGTACTTTACATATCTTGAGCCAATATATGTTGAACCTAGAAACTTGATGGTTGCAAGAAATCAACTCATAGCTGCATGTATGGATAAACCATTATCCTCCGATGAGTTTAAAGGTTGGGCTGATGTTTTGAAATCCCTTACAGATGAAGGGTTTCTAAGTGTTAGGGGTAAACGTTACCATGCAACCATGGAGGGTAGGAGGATTCTGAGGAAGTATAATATTAGGGGTGCTGGTGGTAGGGTGGAAATATACTTTAATGGTAAAATTATTGGTGAGAGGGAGCTTCCAATAGCTTTAAGTGAATTATTCCCTGGAGCCGTCTACCTACATGCTGGTTTGAAGTTTAGATCTAAGAATTTCAAGATTAGTGGTAATTATGGGTATGTGGAAGTTGAACGCCTCCCAGATGACTTCCAATATAGAACTGATGCTAAGCGAACTGCATACCCGGAAATTATTGAGGTTGTTGAGGGGGGCGGAGCTTATGGTATTGAAGCATTATATTGTAGACTTAGGATTAGGGAAATTGTTGAAGGATACTATTTGAGAGACATTTTTAGCGGTGAAATCATTAGTGAAAATAGTTTGGTTGAGCCATTGGAATACTCATATGAGACTTACGGCTTCGTATTCAAAGCACCTGAACCCACAACCCACTCAAATTCATACAAAGATTACCTAGAATTTTTAGCTGGATCATTCCATGCAGTGGAGCATGTTTTGATTGAGAGTAGTGACATGTTTACTGGTAGTGGTTCTGGGGAGATTGGCGGGATATCCATGGGCTCCTCCGGCGTAATATTCGTTTATGATGGTGTTTTAGGGGGTTCTGGTGCATCACTACTACTCTTCAAGAACCTTGCAGAAGCCTTCTCCAAATCCTATGAGATCCTTAGAAGTTGTGATTGTAATAGTGTTGATGGATGCCCAAACTGCACATATTCATATAGGTGTGGAAATAATAATAAGCCTTTAAATAGGGTTGGCGCCATTGAAGTCTTTAAACTAATTTTAAGCGGCGCTAAGACTAGGGTTCGTGAGGAGGATTATGTTGCATTTAAACCTATAATGTGAATAGTAACACTTTTATATATCTTTGTGACACATTATTCTGGTGAATTTATTTGAAGGCTAAGTCCATTGCCATCTGTGCAGTGATGTCTGCCCTTTGGGTTGCATTGAATGTTAGTGTTGCTCCAATAATATTCTCATTGACAAACATGCCATTTGCATGCGACTTTATACATGCAATCATGGTCTTCACAACTTCATATGCATCCATGGAATTTGGGATTGCAACCCTCTCAGCCATAATAGTTCTAATAGTAACACTGTTTCAACGGGGCTTTGCATCCGGAATATACTTTCTAGGCTTCGTCCTAGGAGCACTATTGATAGACTTTCTACTCAGCTTAGTATTGAAGTTTAAGGGGCTGAGTGGATTTAAACGTGCCTTCATAATTGTTGAGGGATTATCAATAGTTTTCACGGCTTTTTCAGGGTTCATTATTGGATTGATAATGGCATTCCTTCAACCAGCTTTAGGTGTTAGGAATCCATTGGTTATTCAGATGGGTGGATGGATCTTCACATCATACTGGACTGGCATGCACACCATCGGCGGCATAATATCTGGTCCAGCCGTCTTCCTAGTTTTGAAGGCTATTGAAAAGGCTGGAGTGAGACCTCATGGGGGTTGAAAAACTATTTTCCAATAGTAAATCCATAGTGCTATTGAATTCCAATGATAGGAGGATTGGCATTGTCTTACTTAAACCTGGTGAAGATGTTGGTTTTCATGGTGAGGGAGCTTTTGAGGAGAAATTATATATTTTGAGGGGTAATGGTAAAGCAATAATTGGCAATGTTGAGAAGATGTTCAGCGAAGGCGAAATTGTACAAATAAACTCTTGCAAACATAATGTGATCAATTGTGGCAATGACATATTAATATACGTCTATGATTGTAGTGTAAAACGCTGAATGTTTGAAGCAAAATAAAAAATTAAAAAATTAAAATTTTTAATTATTTACTTTGCCTTAAACTTTCCCTCTGGAGTCTTTTCAACAACTCCTGCTTTAACTAGTCTCGTTAATTGCCCCTTAACTATTCCGGGCTTTGCACCTGTAGCTGCCACTAGTTCCTCCACAGTCTTAGGACCTGTCTTTAAGCTTTCCAATATTTTTGCTTTTACAGACATTTTGTTCACCCTCAATATTTGATTAGTGTATGATGTGATATATAAATTTTAACTTTTAATAAACATACTTTATTATAAAATCTTAAATTAGTTAAGTTACATTTTTTCATTTTTTTAAAGTCACTTAATACCCACAAATAATATATCATGATTGTTGATGTAAGTTTACGTATATTTATCGAGAAATTTTTAAATAGACATCTTCTTTAAATTGGATTGACTGGGGGCTGGGTGTTGGTTATGTCTGCAATTGATGCTTCTCAAAGAATTCCATATTCATTGAAGATTGTTTTAACATCGCTTTGTGCTGCACTTTACGCTATAGGCTCTTATTTCACAGCTTATATTCAATCTCCATGGGGGATGGGGCAGTTCCGCCCAGCAGTTGTAATACCTGCATTGTTTGCAACTCTCTTCGGCCCTTGGGTTGCAGGTGTAGGTGCAGCTATAGGTACTCTTATATGTGATTCCGTTAAGCATGGCACGCTTTATATGGGTAGTCTTATCGCAGCTGTCCCCGGGAATTTTATAGGTTTCTCAATTTTCGGCTATATTACCCATAGAAGGTTTAGTTGGGAGAAGTTTATTCTGGCTTCAAACGTCGCCTTAATTATTGGAAACATAATTACAGCTTTCCTATACATATTCGTATATAAGTTTCTTTTCGCTCAAGCCCTTATAATGCCATTTGAATCTCTAACAATCTTATCACTTGGGTTAACCCTCTTCTGGTATATAACCATGCTACCATTCGTTCTACTCATTACACCTCCATTGATACGAATAATTTCCACAGCATTCCCAAGTATAGTTCCCATGGATGTTAGGGAGGCTTCCCTTAAAAGTGCTCTTCCAAGGAGGAGTTTTGGTATAGCATTAATTTCCTCTGGGATATTTGCATTGTTCATTGGCATACTAATATCCTTCTCCCCACTGGGCATCTATCTATCCACAACTTTTAGAGGCTACTTCCCACCACTGGTTATGGATTTATTCCAGCTCCTCCTATACCTATGTGGAATTGTTCTTTCATTGCTTGGTTTGGGTGTGTTGAGTTTGAATGTTGTTAGTAGGAGGTAGTTTGCTTAAACGTTTTGATTAATTCCCCAATCCTTTCCCTAGCTTTTGATATTATTGGTTGTCCATGGCTTGGTAATGCAATTTCAAAATCCAATTCCCTATATATCCTTTCTATTGATTCTCTATTTTGATCTGGATTCATGGAGTAATGTGCTGGTATCTCCATTAAAACGTTATTTTCATTCACTATTAAATCCCCCACGAATAAAGCTTTATCCTCTTGGTGGTGTAGGCATATGCTTCCAGGGGTATGCCCTGGAGTATGTATGACTCTCATTCCATATACGATGTCTCCATCATCAACTTCAACGTCTACATTTACATATTTAACTCCTGCAGTTCTCTGGCTTTTCACTCTACCATCTATGTATTGTGTTTCCAGTTTGTGGGCTATAACCTTTGTTTTAAGTGTTTCCTTTAATTCCGCTAGGCATCCTATGTGGTCGCGATGGTGATGTGTAACTATTATTCCTTTGCAATTCTTCTCCCCTAGCCCTCTTCCTCTAATGTAGTCCAGTACTTTCATTGTATTGTCTGAACTTCCAGCATCTATGAGTACGTATCCATCGATATCTTTTACGATATATACGTTGCAAAATGATCCATCAATTAATTCTATGTGTCTCGTTATTATCATTTGTGATCGTAAATCCTTATATGAACTTCTATTTGAAAACTTTTCCATAATCACAATTCATATTGGTATTGGCAGTCTTGGCTCTCTGGGTTGCTCCACGATTAGTGATAGCTCTTGGCTCTTCCTTAATATAACAATTAATGCTGCTATGGATATTATGAATGCTGGTATTTGCATGTATTCATCTATGTTTCCAAGGTTTATTGTTTGTGATGTTATTTTGAAATCGTAGTTTATCATGTCACTTGTAACGTATATTAAAAAACCTTGTATTACTATTATTTGTGTTGATAGTGTCCCTTCACAATGCTTTATGAATCCATCGTAATCGTATAATGCATATAATTTCTCCACGTGTACTTTCACAGTATATGTCCTTGACGCTGCTCCCAGCGATATCTTTACTGGAACATTTAAGTCTATGTTATTCATGTTTATTTCAGCCCCCTTCTTTGATGGGTCATATAGTATGTTCATGCTTGTGAGTCTGCTTAGAAGTATCCTTGTCTCATCTGTGCTGACTTCCCTAATGTATGATTCTATTCTTGGTAGTTGAACTGCAGTGTAATCTATGTATTGATCTCCATCTATACTGTATTGTATCATCATAGCCTTTATATCTCCAGTTATAGGGTTTGCCATTGCATATATGTTTCCAGCAAGTAGGATTGCTATCAGAATTGTTAGAATTATTTTTGATGTGGTTCCAATCCCCCTTCCCACTCTTAATTCAATGGGTGGTGGCATTGTATATGTATAGTCAAATCTATACCCATACTCCTCCCTTCCAATAACATTTGATAGTATTATTGGTAGTATGGCTATTCCAGCTAGGAATCCACCTGCATGTGCAAATACTGCCACAGTTCCAGCAATCTTTGCATATCCATATAATACTTGCGTTGCAAACCAGAATATCAGGTAGTATTCTGCTCTAACTCTGAATCTCAATGGGAATGGGAAGAATATGTATGGCGAATACATGGTTAAATATGTTCCTGGATACATTATCAAGTATGCTCCGAGAACTCCACTTATAGCTCCTGAAGCTCCAACTGCTGGTATTATGTATGATATCAATCCACCCACATAACTGAATGCTGTATGAAATATTGAGGCTGCCACTCCTGAGAATATATATAGTGCAAGTAGCTTCTTCCCACCAATAACCCTAGTTATCGGTTTACCGAATAAGTATAGGTAGTACATGTTGAAGAATATGTGGAATATGTCTGCATGTATGAACATTGATGTGAAAATTCTATACATGTTTTGCGTATCCCCTATAAGTGATGGTATAAATCCAAACATGTTAACCCAGTAACTGCTTGTCTCCATGAAGAAGTTTTCATATGAGGTTATTAGGTATACTATTATGTTTATAAGTATTATGGCAGTTAGAATTCTCGTGCTTCTCTCATGCTCAATCATTATCCATCACAACGTTTTATTCAATATGTCTACACCAGATTTAAACATATACTTTTCGTATAGGGTATGGTTTATTAAGGTATTTTATTCAGTGTGTATTGGATATATTTTAGTGGTGTGAAGGTTTGCCTGAGTTCCTAGACATATATATTAAAGATTTATGTTTGAAGGCTAACTATCTTAAAAGTCTCTATAATCTTCATGGAGATCGTGGTTTAAGTGAAGCTTTAGGCAACTATTTTGGTAGATATTGGGTTGAATTCAATTTCCCAAAGGATTCAAGTGTGGATTTCAATGTTTTGGCTGTGGATAGTAGTTCTAGGCATTTGAGTACTGAGAATGGAGGGCTTTTCTATGTGGCTAGGGCTTTGGGTTTAACTGGATCTGGGGATACTTATCGTAGGGTTGATTGTGGATTTGATTTCTGTTTTACTGGTGATGGTAGTGATTTTGTTGGTAGGGTTATGGAGTGGTTGGAGCATCTAACGATCATGGATGCTTTGAATTCTGGTTTTAGGGGTGTTATTCTCCTTGATGGGTCAATATATGGTAGGCTTTCACATGTACCATTGGAATTCAATTTAACCAGTAACAAGGATTTCATGATCAGATATTTTGATGACCTAATTAAGCTTATGGATTTATGTAGGAGGTTCAAAGTTCCATTGATTGGTGTTAGTAAGGGTAGTGCATCCCACTTCTTTAGAGACTTCCTATTGGGATTGTTGGCTGTGGATGTTGGTGTTAAGCTTGGTTTTGATGCCCTTTCAATTAAGAATTACACTTTCAAAGTTTTTGATGATAGGAAGAATGCTGCAAACCTTTTAAGTGGGCTTCCAGAGGATTTGAAGAGGATTTTTATGGAATTGATCCATAGGAAACCGGATTTCCAACTCATACTTAGATATGCCAAGTCCACTGGCTACACGTATCCGCTACTACTCAATCCCCCTCCAAGGACTATTAGGGCATTTAAGCGTGCTGAGTTGAGTCCAATTGAATTCTTGAAGTCTGCTTTCCCCTACTCCTCAATTTCAGAGGATTTTGTTAATTGGGCTTCTGGGGTTGTTTCTAAGCTTCACGATCTTCCAGCCATAATATCCTTCCACGTCCTCCCATCTATTGGGGATACTCCAATGAGGGTTGATGTCCCCGCATGGGTTTTCGATGTTGATGAGAAATTCATTGATTTTAGGTGGCCTGAAGCTGTTGACGTTGATGTTAGCCCCATACTCAAAATTTTATCTGCTGGTTATTGTGGTTTAGATAATTATAATGTTTGGCTTACAAGTGTTGATAGGATGGTTAGGCTTGGTAGGAGGGTTTTTGAGGATATGTATCTATCTAAATTTGAGGAAATTGTTAATGCTAAGGTGACTTCGAGGGGGTATAGGCGTGTCAGGTATCCATGAAGGTTTAGATAAACTTGGATATGTTGTGGGTGAAGCTAGCCCCACATACTTCTACTTCATAGTTGATGAGGGTAAGTATCCCCCGAGGTGGGAGTATGTTGTTGTGAGATCTTTGGAGAATGTTGATGGCAATGATGTTGAAGTTATGGTTGTAGCTCAAATATGTGAGGTGTTATCTTCAAGTTTAGCCTTAGATCTCTCTTCCAAACCTAGGCATGAAGCTGTTGAGAGGATTGTTAAAGCTGGACTTGTGGATAGGAGGATAATTGCTAAAGCTAGGGTTTTAGGGTTCAATTATAATGGTGAAGTTTTACAGCCTAGGAGGGCTGTTCACCCTGGAAATGAAGTTTATAGAGCACCATCAAGCATACTAAAGGAATTCTATTCATACCCAGATTCGGAAAGCCTACATATTGGTTCACTGATAAATAGGGTTGATGTTCCAGTAAGCATATCCATTAGGGGGTTTAGGAGGCATCTGGCAATATTGGCTCAAACTGGTGCTGGGAAGAGTTATGCTGCAGGAGTCTTATTGGAGGAATTGTTGAAGAAGGGGGCTACTGCAATAGTTCTAGATCCACATGCAGACCACGTCTTCCTATCACGTAGTAGGAGTGGAGGCTTCTATTCTAAGAGGGTTACTGTATTTAGAACTCTTGAGAGTAGTGGGAGGTATAATGCTACTGATATAGGCTATATCTCCACATATGAAGTTAAGTTTTCAGATCTTAGTTTAGATGAGATACAAACAATTTGCGGTATTGAAGATAAATGGACAAACATAATATCTGCCATTGGAGATGCTCTTAAGAAGGTTAGAGAATTGAAGGGGGATTCATATGGATTGGAGGATTTAATTGAAATCCTAGAATCTAATAGTGATGATAGAAATTACTTGAGGGCGTTGAAATATGTTAGGAAGCTTCAGAGGATTAGGGTTTTTGGCGATGTAACTACAAATATACTAAACATTCTTAAGCCAAAGCATATTTCAATAATTGATTTATCTGGTTTAGATGATGAGGTTTCAGATTACATTGCATATAGAATTCTAAATGACACCTTCAATGCCGTTAAGTTGCAGAAGTATCCATATCCAGTTTTCATAGTTATTGAGGAGGCTCATAGATTTGTTCCAAATAAGGAGTCCACCCTTTCGAAGAGTATAATTAAGCGTATAGCTGCTGAAGGTAGGAAGTTCGGCTTGTTCCTCATAATAATAAGTCAGAGGCCTTCAAAGATAGATCCAGATGTTTTAAGTCAATGTAATAGTCAAATGATCTTGAGGATAACGAATCCTGGGGATCAGGAGGCTGTTAGAGTTAGCTCTGAGAGGATGAGTGAAGATTTGCTTAGGGATCTCCCAGGATTAAATGTTGGTGAAGCGGTGATAGTTGGGGAAGTTGTTAAGGCTCCAGTTATGGTGAGGATTAGGCCTAGGGAGACTATGGAGGGTGGTGCAGATATAGATGTTATCTCAAAACTTGCTGAAGCTTCAAGGGAGGCTGAGGAGAGTGAGAAGAGGTTACTGG
Organism: Candidatus Culexarchaeum yellowstonense; assembly: GCF_024707025.1. Taxonomy (NCBI): domain Archaea; kingdom Thermoproteati; phylum Candidatus Culexarchaeota; class Candidatus Culexarchaeia; order Candidatus Culexarchaeles; family Candidatus Culexarchaeaceae; genus Candidatus Culexarchaeum; species Candidatus Culexarchaeum yellowstonense. The sequence goes on along the minus strand of NZ_JANGFQ010000029.1, from coordinate 1,728 downwards.
AAAGGGTGGATGAGGAGCGTAAACATATTAAGGAATTAATTGAAGGATAATTTTGGTGATAAACCTTTAGGATAGCGCACATTTCTGATACCCATTTGGGGTATAGGCAGTATAATCTTGATGAGAGGGAATCTGACTTCTATGAGGTATTTAATGAAGCTATTGATGCAATTCTCAAGGAGGATGTTGACATAGTTATTCATTCAGGAGACTTATTCGATTCCCCACTACCACCAATAAAAGCCCTCAAAACATTTAGGGATGCTTTGAAGAGGATTTCAGATAAGGCTAAATTCATATCTGTTCTCGGAGATCATGATATGCCTAGGAGGCGTGGGCTTTATCCACACAGCCTCTTCGATAATGTTAAGGTTTTGGGTTTAGGTTGCCTTGAGCACATGGATTTTAATGGTTTACTGATAGCCGGTATATCCAATTTGAGGGGGAGGAGCATTGAACTTTTGAGGGAGGAGATAAAGAAGTTCGATAAGATATCCAGTGGATATAGGAAGTCCATATTCATTATGCATCAAGCTATAGATAGATATCTCCCCTTCGAAGGAGCTTATGAAGTTAGGGAAGATGAGCTTCCTAGAACAGCTTCATACTATGCTCTTGGACATATACACTCAAGGATTTTAACGAAGTTTGGCAAGGGAATATTGGCTTATGCAGGTTCAACTGAGATTAATAGTAGGAGTGATATCCCCTCTTGGCGTAAGGATGGTAAAGGCTTCTTCCTCGTAGATTTGGATGGTGATGAACCGAAAGTTCAGAAGGTCGATTTAAATGTTAGACCACAAATTGATCTAGAGTTAAATGTTATGGATAGGGGTGAATTGAGTAATGCACTGAAAGTTTTAAATGAAAACTTGACTTCCATATCAAAGCTTTCAAAGAAGCTTCCAATAATCCACTTAAACATTAAATGCAGAGATGTTGAGAGGCAGAGTATTATGAATAAGATTAACGATGCGATTAAGGGTAGAATTTTAACGTCTAGGATAAGTTTCGTGGAGGAAACTTCACTCCCATCAATAACTGCAATTAAGGGTGGTGTTGATCAGAGGGGGCTTATAGGTGAAATTTTGAAAAAGTATGGTTTAAGTGATGAGAAGTTTATTAATTTAGCCTTGGAACTTCAAGATCTCCTCGTAAATGATGAAATAGATGAAGCTGTAAACCTGGTGAAGAAGTTCTTTGGAGTTGATGCGAAATGATAATTTTAAAGGATATCACCATCAAAAACTTCCTATCACATGAAAATACGAAGATGAACTTCCCCTTAGGGGTAATAGTTCTAGTTGGCCCAAATGGTTCTGGGAAGACTGCCATAATGGATGCAATAATGCATTCACTACTTGGATTTAGGGGTGTTAGGAGTAGAGCCAGCAGCGTTGACGATCTAATAAGATTTGGAGCTAAATCCATGGAATTAGAATTGAACTTTGAAGCTGATGGTAGGGAGTACAATTTGAATTGGCGTAGGGAGAAGGGTGGTGAAGTGAATGCTAGACTTCAATGTAAAGGCGTTGGACTAATAACCGATTCAGCTACAAAGACAGTTCAAGAAGTCTTAAAGATAATTGGGATAGATAAGGATACATTGTTAAGCTCAGTATTCATACGTCAAGGTGAAATTACAAATCTAATAGAGGAAGAGCCAAGTAAGAGGAAGGAGGTTATAGGTAGAATACTGGGATTGGATAGGTATGAGAAGGCATATGA
>NZ_JANGFQ010000028.1:0-15397 GCF_024707025.1 Candidatus Culexarchaeum yellowstonense | reverse complement strand
CCAAAGGGACTTGTATACGACAGCTTCACAGCACATAAGGAGGGGAAGAAGTCCACAGGACATTCAGGGAGATTTGCACCAATGCCATCACACATGTTCATAAAACCGGGAGATGCAACAAAAGAGGAGATGATAAAGGAGACTAAGAGGGGGATTCTAGTCACATACTTCCACTACGTCAGAACAGTACATGCAAAAACCATAACTATAACTGGAATGACTAGGAATGGAACATGGTACATTGAAAATGGGGAAATAAAGTATCCAGTGAAAAACCTCAGATTCACAGATAGCATGCTAAAAGCCTATGGAAACATAGACCTAATAGGGAAGGAAGTAAAAGTTTTGGGTGGAATAAACAACAGCGTAGTAGTACCACCACTAAAGATAAGGAAATTCCTATTCACTGGTGTAACTGAATTCTAAAGTGATGGGAATTCAATCATAAAACACCCCCATTTTTTAAACAAATTCTAAAATTAATGAAAAACATAACTGAACAAATATCATAATTGTGAGATAAACTTTTCACACAAACTATATAGTGAAGTTTACAAGAATAATGAGCAAAACAATTGAACATATTATGAGGGGAGGGAGCTTGAAGAGCGATTCAGCAAAAAATCAGAGAGCATTAATGATATACAACTTCTTCAGCAGAGCAACAATGAACATAGGGATGAGCTACAATGGAGTTTACGCAGCTGAAGTTATAGGGTTAAAATCAGATGAATTTGGAATTGTGGGAGCCATATCCACAATACTAACACAATTAACACAACCAATATGGGGACGTATAAGTGACAAGAAGAATGTTAGGAAGTATTTCATAGCCATAGGTGAACTTGGAGCAGGAATAATCATCGCATTAACATTCACATTAAAATCATTCCCACAATACCTATTGGCATCAGCAATACTTTGGATCATGTGGAGTGGAGCATACACATGCCTACAAGCATTATTAGGGGACATAACAGTAAAATCTGGGAGAGGTAGCATGATAGGGTCAATGGAATTTGTGGGTGGAATGGGAGCAATAGTCGCAGTTACAATTGTAGGATCACTGATAGATGCTTATGGATACATTTCAGCATTGATAACATCAGTAGTGTGCACGGCAATAGCAGTAATACCAATACTAACCATAAGGGAAAACGTTGAATCAGAAGTTGGCGGCGAAAAAACTTCATGGAAAATGGATGTAACGAGAGATTACAAGATATATCTAGCTTTAAGCACTATATGGTGGGGGGTAATGTCAATATCATGGCCTCTATTCTCACTAATGCAAGTTAAAGTATTCAACCTAACAAAGACGGAGATAGCAATAATGTCAGTAGCGGGGAGTTTTGGGCAAATGATAATGATGCCAGTATGGGGGAAGCTGGCAGATAGGTATGGGAGGAGGAAGTTAATTGTATTGGCATGTGCATCAACATCAATATGGTCATTAGCATATGCCATAAGCCAAAACTACATTCAACTACTAATATTAAATACCATTGGAAGCATATTGGGATCATCAATCAACATTATCCCATGGATATACCTACTAGATGTAACGCCAAAGAAGCGTAGTAGAGCAACACTAATAGCATTATACAATACAGTCACAGGATTTTCACAAGCCATAGGGCAATATGTGGGTGGGGAGATAGCCATACAAATAGGGCTTAGAGAAACTATGATGCTAAACTCCGCAATGAGATTAATATTTGCAATACCAATGCTAATACTACGGGAAACTTTAACTAGGAGGCAGTGAATGGTGGTTACGTGAAAAATTGACAATAATGTTTAATATTGAGTTAAAGTTGTCAGCTTTAAATGGGTATTCAACGCTGTGATCGTTGGTAAACCATATGGCCTTCATACCAATATTCAATGCACCCATAATATCAGCATTATAATCATCACCAACCATTACAGCCTCATCTGGATTTACATGAAGCGAATTCAATGCAAACTTGAAGATCTCAGGTTTAGGCTTCCTGAAACCAACAATATATGAGAGAATCATCGAGTCGAAGAGATTATATAAACCATACCTCTTCAAAACATCAAAAACCTCCAAATCAGTATAAACGTTTGAAATCAATCCCACCATAAAACCCATACCCCTCACGTTTTTAAGGAAGCTATATGCACCATCAACCGTTGAAGTCAAATTGAATAGTGGACGCATATAAGCATTCCTAAGAGAAGCCATAAAATTTTGACCACGCTCATAAACATCCAAAAGTGATAAGAAAACCTTCAACTCCAAATCCAATGGAACTTCTATGAAATAAGACTCTCGAACAGCATCACAAATCCTCCTAGAAGATTTATGGGCAGATAAAACCCTATTAAAATCAAAAGTGTAACCAAACTCCATTAAAGCTTCAGCCAAACATTTAGCTCTAAAGGCAAAGTACTCATCCTCACTAACCCTAGGAGCAACCAAAGTCTTCCAAAAATCCACAAAAACAGCTTTAATCATAAATAAAAGTCAATTAACAATTAGAATATAAACATACTGCAACACAAAACTTTAAACGTAAATTCGCTAAAGATTAATGGTAATAGGAGAGGTATAATTAGGTTGAGTCTAAAACCATCACAAATAAAGAGGGGGTTGCCGCCAGAAAAGCTCAAGTTAAAATTGGATGTAAGCGAAATAAAATGTAGAAGCACAGAAGAGGTTAAACCGCTTGAAGGGATAATAGGGCAGAGCAAAGCTGAGAAAGCCATACGATTTGGATTGGAAATCGAGAAGAGGGGGTACAACATATACTTATCTGGACTCCCAGGAACAGGTAGGACCACAGCAATAAAGGAATATTTGGAGAGGGAAGCGAAAAATAAACCAGCACCGTATGACTGGTGCTACGTATACAATTTTAAAGATCCATATAGACCAAAAGCCATAAAACTACCACCAGGGAGAGGCATAGAATTTAAACGGGACATGGAAGTACTCATGGAAAACATTAAAATAAATATTCCAAAAGCTTTCCAAAGTGAAGAATATGCAAAAAGAAGAGAAGCAATTATAAAAGCCGCTGAAGAACAGCAAAGGAGAATATTGGAAGAATTGGAATTGAAGGCTAGGAGACAAGGGTTTATAATAAGAAGCGGCCCAACTGGAATAATGGTTACACCAATAATAAATGGGAAACCATTAAGTGAAGAAGTATTAATGAAGATGAGGGAAGAGGATAGGAAGAAGATCCTTGAAGCACAATCAAAGATGATTGAAGAAGTCAGGGAGGGGATGAGGCAAATTAGAATGATAGAATTGAAGACCCATGAGGAAATAAAGAGATTAGCAAATGAAATAACCGCATACACAATAGAACACCTATTCACATTACTTAGAGAAAAGTACGGGGAAAACGAAGATGTAAAAACGTATCTTGAAGAAGTGAAGAACGACATTATAAAGAACTACAACAAATTCCTCGAAGAAGGAAGGGAAGAGGGGGCCGAGGAGGAAGAGATACCATTCATGAGGAAGTATGAAGTAAATGTGATAGTGGACAACTCACAAACTAAAGGTGCACCAGTAGTAATAGAATATAACCCAACATACACAAATGTGATAGGAAAGATAGAGAAGGAATCAAGACATGGAATACTATACACAGACCACACAATGATACGCCCAGGAGCATTACATAAAGCAAATGGAGGATACCTAGTGATAAATGCTGAAGACATCTTGAGAAATCCATTGGCATGGGAAGCATTAAAACTATCCTTGAGACAAGGAAACGTATCAATAGAAGAACCATCCGAATTAGCTGGATTAACCACAGTAAAAACCCTAAGACCAACACCAATACCACTAAACCTCAAAGTAATATTGATAGGAACACCATTAACCTATGAACTACTAATAAAGTTTGACCCAGACTTCAAAGAACTATTTAAAGTTAAAGCAGAATTCGATACAGAAATAGACTTAAACCAAGAGAACATTGAGAAGTACATATCATTCATATGCACACTATGCAAAAAGGAAGACCTTAAACACCTAGACATATCAGCAGTAAAGAGGGTGCTTGAGTACAGCTCAAGACTGGCTGGAAATCAGAAAAAGCTTTCAACAATCTTTGCAGAAATCTCAGATGTAATTAGGGAAGCAGATTTGTATGCTAGAAGGGAGAACTCAAATTACATAACTGAAGCACATGTGAAGAGGGCTCTCGAAGAAAAATTCTACAGAATAAATCTAATAGAAGAGAAAATACTTGAACTAATTAAACGTGGAATCATACTTATAGATGTGCATGGTAAGGTTGTTGGACAAGTAAATGGACTCGCAGTAATACAATTGGGAGAATTAACATTTGGAAAACCAGTAAGAATAACAGCAACTGTTGGATTGGGGAGGGAGGGAATAATAAACATTGAAAGAGAAGCAGAATTAAGTGGACCTATACATACAAAGGGGGTCATGATATTAAACGGTTACCTAACAGAAAAGTACGCCTACGACAAACCACTCACACTAGCAGCAAGAATAGTATTCGAACAAAGCTATGAGGGGGTTGAAGGCGACAGCGCATCAAGCGCAGAGCTATACGCACTACTATCAGCACTATCAGGAATACCAATAAAACAATCAATAGCAGTAACTGGTTCAGTAAACCAGAAGGGGGAAATACAAGCAGTAGGAGGAATAAATGAAAAGATAGAAGGATTCTACAAAGTATGCAAAATAAAGGGATTAAATGGAGAACAAGGGGTAATAATACCTGAAGGAAACGTGGAAGACCTAAACCTAAACGATGAAGTCATAGAAGCCGTCGAGAAGGGGGTATTCCACATATACCCAGTAAAAACAGTAGATGAGGGAATAGAAATATTAACTGGAGTAAAAGCTGGAGAAAGAATGCCTGACGGCAAATTTGAAGAGGGGACAATAAATTACCTAGTGGATAAAAAGCTAAGGGAATACGCTGAAAAACTAAGGGAATTTCGCGAAGAAAGGTAACATAAGAAAATACAATTTACTTAACAAACCAAATATTTTAAACCATCTCAATTACATTAATTTGCTGAGAAAGACAATGATAAAAGTTGCAAAGATCTTCTAAAATATCATATATTGAAATGGAGAAGGGCTTCGCTACTTAATAAAACTAGGAAGAGCAATTATGATCCCCACAAATATACACTTCGTCATAAAATTGGAAACAATCACTTCTTTGAAGTATGAATCAATTCCTTTGTTGAGAAAATTCCTATTTTCCTCCCAAGCATACTTACAACCAAGTCTTCTTTCTCCCAAACCCTCCTACTAAGATTTTCATCGTCTGTAACGAGATCAGCATTAAGCTCCTTCGATGCAACCAAGTATGATGAATCATAATAGGTTACCCTTAGAGCCTGTGCCAGCTTTAATACGAGTAACATGTCTTTAGGTGAAACCATGTTTAAAATTTTATATGATGAAGATATCAAATTCAATATCTTGAAGGCCTCTTCATTGGATATCCTTTTGAGGAGAGTTGACTCCCTCCAAAGAGCGTTTCCAATCTCATATGGAGTGAGAGTAAGTATATAGTTTCCCTTAAGATAGTTGAATGAGTCTGAACCAAGAGACCTAATAATATTCAGCAAGCTGATGCATCAAAAATTATCATCTCTCCTCACGACTTGCCCTAACAGCTTCAACCAGCTCTTCCGGGGGAATCTTTTTGAGGATAATTTGAGCCTCAGCAAGCTTTTCCCTTACCTCTTCCTCCTCCCTCCTCCTAACTTCATCTTCTAGAGCTTTCCTAATAACACTACTAATTGGAATTTTGTATTTCTTCAATTTTTCATAGATATCTCTTTTAACCTTTGCAGACACAGTTACATACTCCACATGATGTAGTGTATATTTGGTAGTATATAAAATTATGAGAGAAAAACAGGTTTAAGAGTGCTTGACAGCGCATTAAAAGAGGGAATAAAGTGAGGGGTTTATGAAAAGAAGTAGCGCAAGAAAATACTATTTACCTAGTGATGCTCAAATACTTTGAAATTATATTGATCACATCATTGAAAACTTCCGATGGAGCTCTTTCGCCATCGATAATGTACCAGCCAAACTTCTCTGCAAGGGACTTGTAGCTGGATCTAACGTTCTCCAAAAATTTTAAATCACTCTCATATCTATCAACCCTTCCCTTAGACCTCTTCAGAGATGTTTCTGGGGAGATGTCGAGAACTATTACCACATCTGGTTGTGGAAGCCCCCTTTCAATGCAAATCATCCATTCTAGGGGGAGTCCATTGGCGTAACCATAAGCTAAACCGGATGGAGTATACCTATCGGCGATAACTATCTTCCCATCCATGAGCCAACTTTCAATTAAACTCTTCCTCTCCCACCTATTTGCAGCGTAAAGCAATTGTCTAACTTCTGGAGAATATTGCTTTAAACCGCTAAGAAATGCCTTAATCTCCAAACCAATCTCAGTGGTGTAGTCTGGGAAGGATATAACTTCAACTTTAAACCCCCTCCCAATAAGCCAATCCCTAAGGAGGGAGGCTTGAGTGGCTTTACCAGACTTATCAATACCCTCAAAATCTATGAACAACCTCAACTCCAAAACACCATCAACGCTTCAAATATATATTACAAAGATTTAAATTATTTTAGGAAAGGGATTTCATTATGAATAAAATGATTGAGATAAGAGACCCAATACATGGATACATATTTGCAAATGAGTTGGAGAAGGAGATAATAGATACTAGGGTTTTCCAGAGGTTGAGGAGGATAAATCAACTTGGAATGGCATACCTAACATATCCAGGGGCTGAACATAAAAGATTCATACACTGCATTGGAGCCATGCACCTTGCAGGGGAAGTTGCTCAACACCTTTTAAACCTTGGTGAAATAAGCAAAGAAGATGGACAATATATACGCTTAGCAGCATTACTACACGATCTAGGCCATGGACCATTCTCACACACCTTTGAAGATGTAATGGTAAAGTACTTGAATAAAACACATGAAGACATGACTGTATGGCTGATAGAGGAAACTGAAATAAAGGATATAGTTGAAAAGTATGGATATGACGCGAAAGAGCTATCACAATTATCAGTGGGGAGGAAGACTAGTAAACTTAAACAATTCCTAGATGAGGTTATAGCAAGCCCATTTGACGTGGACAAAATGGACTTCCTAATTAGAGATTCACACTTCACAGGAGTTCAATATGGCTTAGTGGATGTGAAGAGGCTGATATATTCCATGAACATTGTGGAAGGGCATTTAGCAATAGAAGTTCCAGGGGCATTATATGCACTTGAATCATTCATAATGGCTAGATACGAAATGTTCAAAGCAGTATACTATCATAGAACCGTGAGAAGTGCAAACATGATGATGAGTAAGGCAATGGATTTAGCTGCAGACTACATAGGGTTAAAGAACATAAAGGACCCTGAAGACTACATAATCATGGATGACCCATACATAATAGTCAAAATAAGGGAAGCAAAGAATGAGAAAGATGAAAACTTGAGATTAGCGTATAAGATGATTGAAATGTTGGAGAGGAGACAATTACTCAAATGCGCATATGAAGCAACGATACATACAAAGGACAAGTATATATCAAGCATACTATCCAACGAAAACATAAGGAGGGAGGTGGAGAGGGAGCTAGCTGAAGAAGCAAAGATATCTGAGGGGCAAGTTTACATAGACCTACCAACACTACCATCAATACCATACAGCCCAAAACAATTAGACCCAATGGAGGTATACGTATTTGAAGAAGTTAACGATAAGAAGATCTTGATGAGGATGAGCGAAATATCAAACATAGCAAGTGTGCTAAAGGGGTATGTGGATGTATTAAGAGTATACACGTTCCCACAATACAGGGAGAATGTGAAGAAAGCTGCAGAAAGGATATTTGGGGAACGCCCAATAACCACAAAAATATCAGTTTAATGGATTAAATGATTGCATTGTGAAGTTTACCCAGTAATCCTCCAATGATCCTTAATCCTATCCTTCTCAACATCTATAACATATAGCCTTAAAGTCCCCTCCATATACCCTGAACCTGGATTTACGCATAGGGTTTTACCAATCTTCCTTGCAGCTGAAGATTCATGTATATGTCCATGAAGACCAAGCTTAGGCTGATACTTCTCAATAAATGTTCTAACAGCCTTACTCCCCACGGGAATTATACTTATACCCTTAACTCCATGTTTTGGTCTAAGATCCTTATCCAATTCAGGGGCATTATCCAACCCACTATTATATGGTGGTGCATGGAAATTACATATTAAATGATCCATATCCACAGAAACACCATTCAACTTACTCTCCAAAAGTTTTAGCAATTCATCTTCAGGAAGTTCTCTAGGAGTCTTCCATGGAGTGGGATTAACATATTCACAACTTATCATTTCATGATGATCATCAAGTCTAACAACCTTATCCAATGGATATATGACTCTATCACTCTCCTTTATTATTTCATCCACAACTGGGGAATCATCATTACCTGGATTCATAATTATCTGAATATCTTTCGGAACATTCTCATCAGCCATCCTAATCCACCTACTAAGAGTCTCCCTCATTTGCTCTTCCATAATCCTATCCCTATCTTCATGCGTGAGATTCTTCCACTCCTCCTCAGTAGTCACATATGGGTATCCACCACTAAACCTTATAGTATTACATAGATCATTAAGCTCCTTCTCGCTCCTAATATGGTAATCAACATTGAAATGGCAAACGTAGCTTCCATCACTCTGCTTAAATATGGGTACAAGCATCTTACCAGTCAAATCTCCACCCATGATTAGTACATTTATCCCCTTAATGTACTTATGAACATTAATAAACTTCCTCCAAGTAGTCTCATTACCATGAACGTCAGCTGCAAAAGCAATCCTCATAATCCCACAAATACAATTAAACCTCATGGAGAATATAAACCTTAAGGTTGCAAAATCCGAAACAGTTTAAAGACAAAAATAATAGATACATATGACTATGAAAATATGATAAGCTTTATATTTTGTACAAAATAAATTTATAAATTGAGTGATTAAATATGGGGGAAGTAATTAGAGAAACTGTATATGTTAGGAGAGCTTCTGGGCTTGTTAGAGAACTAGGGATGTTGGAATCACTCTCCGTTGCATTATCTGGAGCCATTGGAGCAGGGATAAATGTACTCGTATTGCAAGGAGCTAACCTATATCCTGGAGCCAATGTACCATTAGCATATGTTTTAGTTGGCTTAATGACAATACCATTAAGCTTCGTAATTGCACACATAGCTGGAGATCTACCGAGAAGCTCAGCCCTATACGTATTTGTATCAAGAACAGTAAACCCACTACTTGGATTCCTAGGTGGATGGGGGATTATACTGAGCTCAGCATTCGTAATTGGAACCTTGAGTAGAGCTTTCGCTGTAAATCTAGGACCATTCCTAGTATTAGCTGGTAGGGCTGCTAAATCAGACAGCCTAATAGGGGCTGGACAATTCCTAATGACCGATACAGGCATACTACTCACATCATTCATCATGGTCTTAGTATTCTACCTAGTATTAACCTTTGGAGCTAGAGTTTACGGTAAATTCATGGACATAATATTCATAATACCATTAATAGGATTCGTAATAAACCTAATACTATTCATAACAACGCCACCAGGAAGTGTAAAGGCATTGTATGATGCCACATGGGGGGCTGGAGCATACGATGAAATTGTTAGACTTGGTGTAAAGTATGGGTATACACCAGAAGCCTTCGCATTCCAGTGGGGTGCAACATTCTCAATAATGAGCGCAGCAGTATTTGCATATCAAGGTTTTGAGAGAGCAGCATACGTGGCTGGAGAGGTGAAGAGCCCAAAGAAGACAATAATGTACAGCATGTTTGGCGGCACAATACTACTATTCATACTATACTCGTTAACTGCAATACTAAGCTGGAGTTGTTATGGTGATTGGATAATAATGTACAATATAGCCATAACCAAGGGTGTTAAGGAATTAGTGATAAATCCACCAGCTAGATCCCCATTCGTTGCACATTTGGCAGCATCACTAATACCTGGAATACCTGCACTACAAATATTCCTATACATTGCAGGATTACTATGGCTATTCAATACCCCACCCACAAGATTCCTAGTGGCTTCAAGAACTATGTTCGCAATGTCCTTCGATAGATTCCTACCCGAAAAGGTTGCATACGTCCATCCAAAAACTGGAAGCCCACTAGTGGCAGACACCATATCATTCATGCTAGGAATTGCAGGGATAATATTTGCCCACTACCTGGGAATATATGCAGCTGCAGTAAGCGCAACACTCTTCGACCAATTCCTACTACTACTGGTAATGATGGGAGCACTAATATACCCATTCGTCAAGGAAGATGCTTGGAAAGCTGGATACAGATATGAGTATAAGGGAGTCCCACTAATAACAATAGTTGGGATAGTTACTGTCGCCATACAATTCATAATATACTACCTATGCGTCTCAACAACCAGCATTACAGCATTAACCTTCGGAGCAATATGGTATGGAATTGGAACAATAGTATTCGCATACTACTACTGGAAGAATAAGCAGAGGGGGATAGATCCAAACCTGATATTCGGAGAGATACCACCCGCATAAAAATAAAATCCCACATTTTTTTATAAAATGGTTGTTTTAAGTGTAATGTGCATTTGCATTCAGGTAACAAGAAAGGTTAATATTGTAAATACAATACAATATAGTATTCAGAGATGATCAAAATTGGGTTTAGCAAAATTCAAATTACCAACAGAAATACCGATAGAAATATATCCGAAACCCATGGAATTCGTTGAAGAAGCAAAATCAATAGTGGATGAAGCTAGAGAAAGGAATATTGTAATGAGAGCCATGGGTGGACTAGCAATATACCTACTGATAAGTGGAACAAAATATGAAGAGCTATGGAGGAGGATGGAGAGACTTGGAGAAAGAGTTTTCACAGACATAGACCTAGCAGCGTATGGGAGGGATAGGGAGAAAATACTGAAATACTTAACTGAAGAGAGGAGGAAGGGGATATATATAGTGTGGCAACCATCACTAGCCTTCTATGCTGGTAAGAGACTCATATTTTACGGTTCACCTGAAAAGCAAGAGTATAAGGGGAAGATTGTTGGCAGAATACCAATGGTGGAAGTATTCTTCGATAAACTTAGAATGAATCATGAAGTTCCATTCAAAGATAGATTGGAGAAGGGGGAATATACACTTCCACCAACAGAACTACTACTCACAAAACTGCAAATAGTGAAGATAAATGAGAAGGATATAAAGGATAGCATAACACTACTAGCAGCCTTCGAAGTAACAAACTCAGATAACGGGATAAATGGAGATTACATAGCCAAACTATTAAGTAATGATTGGGGATTCTACTACACATTCACAACAAACCTAGGGAAAGTTAAGAAAGCTGTAGAGGAGATGCGCAACAACAAATTGGAAGCTGAATTGGCAGATACCATCATTAATAGGATAGGTAAGTTAATGAAGAAGATCGAGGAGGAACCTAAAAGTTTAAGTTGGAAGATGCGAGCAAAAGTTGGAACAAGCAAAAAGTGGTATAATGAAGTTGAAGAGTGGGGTTAACTCCGAATTAAATTTGAACTTTATGCATAAGTAAACAAGCGATTCATCAAATTAATACCTAATGTGGAAGATAATAATGGATTTTATTTGCTAGATTAAGTAAAAGGTCGCGTAAGGATAATTTAATATATAACTATTGTAATATTTATATGAGGATGATTTTATGATAAACCAATTGAAGGGTGATCAAAATGTGGAGTAGATGTCCTGGTGTTAGAGAGCTGATCAGACCTAGCATAATAATAAGGACGTGCCCAGCTTGCGGTGGGGAAGTAGAGTTCTTCAGTGATGAAACAGAGGCCAAATGCCCCAATTGTGGACGGATATTGTATAGGGAGGCAACGGCTTCATGCGTTACTTGGTGTGAATATGCATTAAAATGCATTGCCGATTTGGAAGAGAGAAAGCTAATAACCCAAGACAGAGCGGAAGAACTTAGAGCTAGAGTAGGGAAGAAGACTTAAACATAACTTTTAGAAGGTTGATGGATGATGAGAAGAAAGAGGAAGATCATCAACATTGATGAGGAAAAATGCGATGGATGTGGACTTTGCATACCCTCTTGCCCTGAGGGGGCATTGAAGGTTATTAACGGAAAAGTAAGGCTTGTAAAAGAAAGTTTTTGTGATGGACTAGGAGCTTGTATTGGCTACTGCCCAAAGGGTGCATTATCTATTGAAGAAAGGGAAGCTGAAGAGTATGATGAGGAGGGGGTAATTACACATATTAAAGAAACATCGCCTGAACTTTTAGAGAAACACTTAGAACATATGAGGGAACATGCACATGAACTTCCACCTGGACTTTTAGAAAAAGTGGAAAAATATGTGCATGAAATTCCAACTAAACACCCAACTTCCCATGCGGAGATATCTGTCTGTCCTTCTGCCCATGTGCAGTATTGGAGGAATGAAGAGGTAAAGGAACAACCAAGGATTATTTCTGAGCTCCATCAATGGCCTATAAAACTTCGTCTAGTCTCGGTGAAAGCACCATACTTCCAGAATGCCGATTTCATTTTAGTTGCCGACTGCGTCCCCTTCGCTTACGCCAATTTCCACACCGATTTCCTGAAGGGAAAAGCAATAGCTACTGGTTGCCCAAAACTAGACGACATTACTGACTATGTAGACAAAATTGAGCAGATAATAAGGGGGGCAAACATAAAAAGTTTGAATGTTATCCACATGGAAGTCCCTTGCTGTTACGGTCTTGTTCACATCGCCAGGGAAGCTTTAAACAAAAGTGGAAAGGACATCCCCTTCGAAGATGTTACAATTGGAATAAGGGGGGGAAGTGATAGCGAAAAAGAGGTAGCCACCACTAGACCATAGAGGTACTAGATCTTAATAAGATGAAACCTAAGGTTACATGGTGAAGTTCCAGAAAAGTATCAAGAATAATTCTGAAATATTTTATAAGGACAAGATGTAACGAGCCATACGAATTATAACCTGGGGGGCGTTGCATTTCCATATATTCCATCATTTGAATTTAAGGTCTAAAGGATCAAACTTCCCATAAATAATTAATTAGTTAGACAATGTTGCGGGTAAACCCCAAACATAAACTTTAACTTAGCTAATTCAACTATCTGCATTGGCGTTGAAGCCACAGGTATACCAACAGATTCAAGTGCTTTAATCTTGGATTCAGCTGAACCCATGCCCATACTTATTATTGCACCAGCATGACCCATCCTCTTACCTGGAGGAGCAGTTTTACCAGCTATGAAGGCAATTATAGGCTTCCTCAAACCAACAGACTTAATATATGAAGCCAACCTCTCCTCAGCATCGCCACCAATCTCACCCACAACCACAACCCCCCTAGTCTCATTATCATTGAAGAACATTTCAACAACATCTATGAAATCCAATCCAGTAATTGGATCTCCACCAATACCAACCACGGTACTCTGCCCAAATCCAGCTAAGCTCAGAGCTTCGGAAATCTCGTAGGTTAAAGTTCCACTCCTAGAAACTATACCTATGTGGCCGGGTTTAAAGGATCTTTCAGGCATAATTCCAACCTTAACCCTATCACCTGGGGATATTGCACCTGGACAGTTGGGTCCAACTATTATGACACCCTTAAGTCTAGCATAACTTATCAACTTCAATTCATCATGGAGGGGGATACCCTCAGTTATAATGATGATCCTCTTTATACCAGCATCTATAGCTTCATAAACCGCATCACATGCAAAGGGTGCTGGAACGAAGACTATGGAGGTATTTATGTTTGGATGCTTATCAATAGCCTCCTTAACGGTATTATATACTGGAACTCCTGAAACGTTCATGCCACCCTTACCAGGACTTGTACCAGCCTCTATACGAGTACCATACTTTAGCATAGCCTCAGTGTGGTAGCTACCCTCCCTACCAGTAATCCCTTGAACCAATAGAACGGTATTCCTATCAACAATTATTGGCATATTCATACACCCCCATATGCAATTTTAACAGCATGCTTAGCTGCATCCTCATCATTGGTGAAGTAGCTTATACCAGCCTCCTTAAGGATTCTTCCACCCTCCTCCTCCCTATTACCCACAAGCCTAACTGAAAGGGGCTTCTTAATTCCAGATTCATTTAAAGCTTCCACAATCCCCCTAGCAACTTCATCACATCTAGTTATCCCACCATAAACATTTATGAATACAGCTTTAACCCTCTCATCATTTAAAAGTAGTTTCAATGCAGCTTTAACCCTCTCAGCCCTAGCACCACCACCAATATCGAGGAAGTTTGCAGGTTTACCGCCAAAGTGGGCTATGAGGTCAAGTGAAGCCATGGTTAAACCAGCACCATTACCAATAATTCCAATATCACCATCCAACTTAACATAACTGAAACCATAATCCCTAGCTAAAACCTCTTCTTGGGAGAGGTCTCTAGAATCACTCTTAAGGGTTTCAGAGAATTCCGGATGCCTATAAAGTGAATTATCATCGATGGTCAGCTTGGAATCTAAGGCTAGAAGCCCCTTATCAGTTAATGCCAAAGGATTTATCTCAACAAGATCAGCATCATAACGAATCATTATATTATATAATGCCCTCACAATACCATCAAACTGCTTAGCTAAATCCCCCTTAAAACCAAATGCATCCACAATCCTCCTAACATGATAATCCCTAAGCCCAATCAATGGGTCAACGTAAACTCTAACTATAGATTCAGGTTTAGTGGCAGCAATTTCCTCAATATCCACACCACCCTCAATGGATGCAAGGTAAACATAGCTCCTAGCAGAACGATCCACAGTAATGGAAACATAGTATTCCTTTACAATGTTAACAGCCTCCTCCACAAGAACCCTCCTAACAGGAACCCCCTTAACCCCCTCAGAAAACATTTTTGAAACAGCAACCTTAACTTCATCAATAGATCTAGCAACCTTTATCCCACCAGCCTTCCCCCTACCACCAACAAGCACTTGAGCCTTAACCACACATGGAAACCCAATTTCCAAAGCCTTAACACAAGCCTCCTCAACACTAGAAGCTAAAGCTCCCCTTGGAACAGGGATATTGAATTCTGAAAAGATCCTCTTACCCTCAAACTCATAAAGCTTCAAACTAAACCCCCACCTACTAATGGTTAATTCTAAATATATTTATTGCCTCAACCAATTGAAAAGGTTTAAAACTAAACCCTATTAATAGGGGTTTACAATTAAGTTTAGGGTTGAGTGTGATGGTATGAAGGTGAAGGGGGTAATTGAACACATTAGAA